>DATMMM010000445.1:0-23985 GCA_035569735.1 Allostellaceae bacterium
TGGGGCTTTCGACCGACACCGTCGATCTCCATCATCGGCTCGCCCTGCCCTCGCTCGCGCATCCGCTCGGCACCGACGAGCTCGGCCGCGACCTGCTGCTGCGGCTCCTGGAGGGCGGGCGGATCTCGCTTGAGGTCGGCATCGCCGGCGCGCTCGCTGCCGCCGTGCTGGGGACGGCGATCGGCCTCGTCGCGGGCTATCGCGGCGGATGGATCGACGGCCTGCTCATGCGCGCGACCGACGCGGTGATCGCACTGCCGCTGCTGCCGCTGCTGATCGTGCTCGCCGCGATCGACTTGAGAAAGCTCGGCGTGCCGCCGGAGCTCGCGCGCTCGGAGGTGGCGAGCCTCTACCGCATCGTGGCGCTGGTGGCGCTGGTCGGCTGGACCACGGTGGCGCGGATCGTGCGCGGCGCCACGCTCTCGCTCAAGACGCAGGACTACGTGCGCGCGGCGGTCGGACTGGGCGCCGGCCCCACGCGCGTCATGCTGGTGCACATCCTGCCGAACCTCGCCTCGCCCGTGATCGTTTCCACCGCGCTCTCGATCGGCAACGTGATCCTGTTGGAATCCGTGCTGAGCTTCCTTGGCCTGGGCATCGCGCCGCCGCTCGCGAGCTGGGGCGCCATGCTGTCGGGCGCGCAGGAGACCATCACGATCGCCCCGCTGCTCGCGGTCTATCCGGGGCTGCTGATCTTCCTGGTGGTGGTCGCCTGCAACCTCGTGGGCGACGGCCTCAGGGAGGCGCTCGATCCGCGCACGACCGCCCGCCGCGGCTTGGCTACTTGAGCACGCGCTCCACCAGGCGCGCCCAGTAGCTGGCGCCGGTGGTGAGCACCTCGTCGTTGAAGTCGTAATGCGGGTTGTGGAGGCCCGCGCTCTGCTCGCCGTTGCCGATCAGCACGTAGCAGCCGGGGCGCGCCTGCAGCATGAAGGCGAAATCCTCGGCGCCCATGCTGGGCGTGAAGTCGCGGATGACGTTGCCGGGCCCCGCGACCTCCGCCGCCGCGGCGGCGGCGATCTCGGTCTCCTTCTCGGTGTTGACCGTGGGCGGGTAGCGCCGCTCGTAGCGCACGCGCACCTT
Source organism: Allostellaceae bacterium (assembly GCA_035569735.1). Taxonomy (GTDB): domain Bacteria; phylum Pseudomonadota; class Alphaproteobacteria; order ATCC43930; family CGMCC-115725; genus DASZHJ01. Next base: position 1,084 of record DATMMM010000445.1, read on the forward strand.
GGCGCCCTGCGCGCTCGCGACCCCCTCGGCGATCCGGCGGACGCCGTCCTCGATCGTGTCCTGCACCTCGCGCTTGAAGGAGCGCGTGGTGCCGCGCAGCACGACCTCGTCGGGGATCACGTTCCAGGTGTCGCCGCCATGCACCTGCGTCACGCTCACCACGGCGCCGTCGAGCGGATGCGTGCTGCGGCTGCGGATGGTCTGCAGTGCCAGCGTGATCTGCGCCGCGGTCACCACGGGATCGATGCCGGTGTGCGGCATGGCGCCGTGCGAGCCTTTGCCCTCGACCACGATCTCGAAGATGTCGGAGGACGCCAGCAGCGGGCCCGCGCGCACCGCGAACTGCCCGAGGGGCAGGCCCGGCCAATTGTGCATGCCGTAGACCGCCTCGACCGGGAATTTCTCGAACAGCCCCTGCTCCACCATGACGCGGCCGCCGGCCTCGTTCTCCTCGGCGGGCTGGAAGATGAAATGCACGGTGCCCGCGAAGTTCCGGGTCTCCGCGAGATAGCGCGCCGCACCCAGCAGCATGGTGGTGTGCCCGTCATGCCCGCAGGCGTGCATCTTGCCCTTGTGCGTGGAGGCGTGCTGGAAGCCGTTCTTCTCGTGGACGTCGAGCGCATCCATGTCCGCGCGGATGGCGATCGCACGCGGACCCGGACGCGAGCCCTTGAGGGTCCCGACCACGCCGGTGCCCGCGAGCCCGCGGTCGATCTCGATGCCGAACTCCTGCAGGCGCTGGGCCACCACGTCCGAGGTGCGCTGCTCCTCGAAAGCGGTCTCGGGATGCGCGTGAATGTCGCGCCGCCACTGGGTCAGGTCCTCGTGGAAATCGGCGATGCGGTTGAGGATGGGCATGGCGTGGGTTTCTTTCGCGTTCGAACTGTTACCAAAGCAAGATCACCACAGATGCAGTGAGGCCGCGTTACGGCGAAGCCACAAGCAAGAAAGGCTTAGCGCAGAGGACGCGGGGGTTTCGCAGAGGTCGCGGGGCCGCGGCGCCCTCAGCGCACCCTCCGTATCCTCAGCGCTAAGCTTTGCTTATTTTCTTTCGCTCGCTACCTCACCGCCTCCGTGGTCAACCTATGATAGCCAAAGCCTCGGCGTCCCGCCTCATGCGCAATTTGCATCAGAGCCCGTCGGTGCCGGCGCCGCAGACCAGCGCGCAGACGGTCTCGGCCGGCTTCGGCTTGTAGCGGCCGGAGAGCAGCAGGGCGAGGCTCGCGGCGCCGCTGAGTTCGGCGGCGATGCCGTGCTCGAACCAGAGCCAGCGCGCGGCATGGCGCATCTCCTCGTCGCTCACCAGCATGATCTCGTCGACGTGCTTGGTGATGATCTCGAGGTTGAGCGCGGCGCTCATGCGGGGAGCGAGCGTGCCGGCGGCGGTGTCGATGCGCGGCAGCTCCACCAGCTTCCGCGACTTCAGGCTCTCGTGGAGCGTGGGCGCCCCGGTGGGCTCGATGCCGATCACCTTGACCTTGGGCCGCACCGCCTTCACCGCGAGTGCCACCCCCGCGATCAGCCCGCCGCCTCCAATCGCCACCAGCACCGTGTCGAGCTCGGGCGCCTGCTCGAGGATCTCCAGCCCGAGGGTCCCCTGCCCCGCGATCACCCGCGGGTCCGCGAAGGGATGGATATAGGTGAGGCCGCGGCGCTCGGCTTCGTCGAGCGCCGCGCGGTTGGCCTCGTCCCAGACCGCGCCTTCGATCACGACCTTGGCGCCCCAGGCCTCGAGCTTCGCGATCTTCGGTTTGGGCGCGCTGGTGGGCAGGAAGATCGTCGCCGGCGCGCCCGCGACGGACCCGGCATAGGCGACGGCAAGGCCGTGATTGCCGCCGGAGGCCGTGATGATGCCGCGGCGGATCTCGTCGGGAGTGAGCGAGCGCAGGGTGTTCATGGCGCCCCGCGGCTTGAAGGAGCCCGTGACCTGCAGGCATTCGAGCTTCATGAGCACGCGACCCTCGAGGCGCTGCTTGTCGTGCTCGGCCAGCACCATCGGGGTGCGGCGAACCTCGGTTGCGATGGTGTTTGCGGCCGCGCGGATCGCGGCGATGTCGGGAGCCGAGGTCATGGGTCTATCTCGCGGTTGTTGCGATGGCAGGCATGGCGGGGAGCCGCCCCTCCTCGACGCCGTGACAGGCGACGAGCGTGGCCGCGTCTGGCCGGAGCTCCGGCCGTTCGGTCCGGCAGCGCTCGTTGGCGAAGGGACAGCGCGGATGGAAGGCGCAGCCCGCGGGCGGATCGATCGGGTTCGGCACCTCGCCCGCCACGGGCTCGCGCGGGCGTCCCGAAAGCGTGAGGTCGGGCAAGGTGTCGAGGAGCATGCGGGTATAGGGGTGGCGCGGCCGAGCGAACAGCGTCGCGGTGTCCGCGATCTCCACCAGCCGGCCCAGATACATCACGCCCACACGGTCGGAAATGAAATAGACCACCGCGAGATTGTGCGAGATGAAGAGATAGGTGAGGCCGAGCCGGCGCTGCAGCTCCTTCATCAGATTGAGGATCTGCGCCTGCACGGAGACGTCGAGCGCCGAGGTGGGCTCGTCCGCGACCAGGAACTCGGGCTCGGTGGCGAGCGCGCGCGCGATCGAAATGCGCTGGCGCTGGCCGCCCGAGAATTCGTGGGGATAGCGGTCGCCGTCGGCGGGAGCGAGCTTCACCTGCTCCAGCAATTCCGCGACGCGCGCGCAGATCGCGGCCTCGCCCGCGCGCAACCCGTGGGTGCGGATCGGCTCCGCCACGATCTCTCGCACGCGCCAGCGCGGATTGAGGCTAGCATAGGGGTCCTGGAAGATCATTTGGATGCGCCGGCGCAACGGCAGGATCTCCGCGCGGCTTCGGAGAGTGGCGAGATCGACGCCGTCGAACTCGATCCGGCCGCGGGTCGGTGTGTAGAGCCCCAGCACGAGCCGCGCCACCGTCGACTTGCCGCAGCCGGATTCGCCGACCAGCGCGAAGGTCTCGCCCCGGCGGATCGCGAAGTCGAGCCCGTCCACCGCTCGGAGCGCGAGGCGCGGCCGCCGCTCGATCACGCGGTTCAAAAGCGGCGGCGACACATCGAAATACCGCGCCAGCCCGGTGACGCTCAGGAACGGCGCGGCGGCGGCATCAGCCATGCGGGCGGCGGGGATGGATCGTTCGGGTCAGATACATTTAGGCACTTTGCTAAGTCCCGAAATAAAGTCAAGCGCCGCGCGGCTCATCTTCGAGGCTACCCCATCATGGCGCCCGGACCTATGCTGCCGTCAGCGAGCGGGCGCCCGTCCCCGCCACATCACTAGAGCGAGGCCGCATCATGACCGAGACCGATCAAGCCACCGGCCGACCGAAGCTCGTCGGCATGAACCACATCGCCCTCGAGGTCGGCGACGTCGAGGCGGCGCTGGCGTTCTACGGCAAGATCTTCGAGTTCACGCTGAGAGGCCGCGGCAAGGGCCAAGCCTTCATCGACATGGGCGACCAGTTCATCGCGCTGATGGAGACCGCGGCCCCCCACGAGGACAAGCAACGGCATTTCGGCGTGGTGGTGGACGACCGTGCCCAGGTGCGCGCGCTCGCGGAGGCCGCGGGCGCCCGCATGGTGCCGGGCCCGTTCCTGGATTTCCTCGACCCCTGGGGCAACCGCGTCGAGGTGGTCGAATACGGCAAGATCCAATTCACCAAGGCGCCCCACGTGCTCCGCGGCATGGGCCTCGCCCTCGAGAAGACCGAGAGCGCCAAGCGCGAGCTCGCCGAGAAGGGAATGGCGCCCTAGCTCACGGGGGTCGCCGCATAGAGCCAGCACGCGGCCTCGCTCGTCGCAGCCGGCATCAGCTCCGGGCGCTTGCGCCGGCAGCGGTCGAAGGCGTGGGCGCAGCGGGGATGGAAGGGGCAGCCGGACGGCACCGCGCCCACGCGCGGCATGGCGCCCTCGATCTGCGCGAGGCGGTCGCGCGCGCCGCCGATCGCGGGAATGGCGCCCATCAGGCCCACGGTGTAGGGATGCTTGGGGCTCTGCACGACCTCGCGGAGCGTGCCCATCTCGACGATCCGCCCGGCATACATCACGGCGACGCGGTGGGCGGTCTCGGCGATCACGCCCATGTCGTGGGTCACCAGCATCACCGCCGTGCCGTGCTCGCGGCAGAGCCGCTTCAGGAGCGCGATGATCTGCGCCTGGATCGAGACGTCGAGCGCCGTCGTGGGCTCGTCGGCGATGACGAGGCGGGGCTTCGCCGCGAGCGCCAGCGCGATCACCACGCGCTGGCGCATGCCGCCGGAGAACTGATGGGGGTAGTGCTCGATGCGCTGCTCGGCGCCGGGGATGCCGACCTCGCGCAGGAGCGCCAGCGCCCGCGCGCGCGCCGCCCCGGCGTCGAGGTCGAGATGGACACGGATGGTCTCGATGAGCTGCCGGCCGACCGTGTAGAGCGGATTGAGCGAGGTCAGCGGGTCCTGGAAGATCGCGCCGATCTCCTTGCCGCGGATCCGCCGCATCGCCTCGGGCGGCAAATTGTCGATGCGCCGGCCGTCGAAGCGGATCTCGCCGCCGGCGATCCGCCCGGGCGGCTCCAGCAGGCCGATGATCGCCGAGCCCGTCAGCGTCTTGCCCGCGCCGGATTCCCCGACCACGCCCAGCACCTCGCCCTCGGCGATGCTGAGCGAGAGCCCGTCCACCGCGGTGAGCACGCCGCGGCGGGTCGGGAATTCCACCCGGAGATCCTCGACCTCGAGGAGCGGCTTCGGCATCAGCGGAGTTTCGGGTTGAGCGCGTCGCGCAGCCAGTCGCCGAGCAAATTCACCGCCAACCCCAGGCCCGCCAGCGCCAGAGACGGAAACAGGATCATCCACCACTCGCCCGAGAACAGATAGGCCTGGCCGACGCGGATCAAGGTGCCGAGAGACGGCTGCGTCAGCGGAAGGCCGACGCCCAGAAACGACAGCGTCGCCTCGTTGATGATGGCGACCGCGAGATTGATGGTGGCGATCACCAGCACGGGGCCGGCGACGTTGGGGAGCACGTGGCGGAGCGCGATCGCCACGGGATGCACGCCGATGACCCGCGCGGCCTGCACGTATTCGCGGTTGCGCTCGACCAGGGTCGAGCCGCGCACCGTGCGCGCGAATTGCACCGCGGGCAGCACGGTCACTGCGAGCACCACGACATAGAAGGCGATCTGGTCCTGCCGGTCGTGCGGCAGCAGGCTGCGCGCGATCCCGTCGATCAGGAGCGCGATCAGGATCGCCGGGAACGATAGCAGCACGTCGCAGACCCGCATGACCAATGTGTCGACCCAGCCGCCGGCGAAGCCCGCGAGCAGCCCGAGGCTGACGCCGGCGGCCAGCGCCAGCACGACGGCGGCGAATCCGACCATGATCGAGACGCGCATGCCATAGAGCACCGCCGACAGCACGTCGCGGCCCTGGTCGTCGGTGCCGAGCGGATACTCCCAGCTGCCGCCCGTGACCCAGGCCGGCGGATCGTGGGAGTCCATGATGTTGAGGCTGGCGAGATCGAAGGGGTTGTGCGGCGCGATCCAGCCGCAGGTGAGTGCGCTCGCGATCAGCACGAGGGTGACGGCCGCAGCCATCACGGTCACCGGCGAGCGGCGGAAACTGTAGAAGAGATCGCTCCCGAGCGCGCGGCGGAGCGCGCCCCTGCGCGCGGGCGCCGCGCGCTCCGCCGCCTCGAGCCGCTCGCTCTCACTGACCATGGCCGGCCGCGGCGCCGTCGAGGCGCAGCCTCGGATCGACGGCGTAATAGAGCAGATCGACGATGAGATTGATCGCCACGAAGAAGGCCGAGACCAGCATGAGGTAGCACGCCATCACGGGCACGTCCGCGAAGCCGATCGCCTGCACAATCAGAAAGCCCATGCCCGGCCATTGGAACACCGTCTCGGTAATCACCGAGAAGGCGATGATCTGGCCGAGCTGCAACCCGGTGATGGTGATCACGGGCACCAGCGTGTTCTTGAGCGCATGGCCGAAGTTCACGATCCGGTTGGGCAGCCCGCGGGCGCGCGCGAATTTGATGTAGTCGGTGCGCAGCACCTCCAGCATCTCCGAGCGCACCAGGCGCATGATCAGCGTCATCTGGAAGAGCGCCAAGGTGATCGCCGGCAGGATCAGCGCCTTGATGCCGCTGACCGTGAGGAGCCCGGTGCTCCACCAGCCCAGATGCACGACCTCGCCACGCCCGAAGGACGGCAGCCAGCCCAGCACCACCGCGAAGATCCAGATCAGGAGAATGCCGGTCAAAAAGGTCGGCAGCGACACCCCGATCAGCGATACCGCCATGATGAGGCGCGAGGCCCAGGTGTCGCGATGGAGCCCGGTATAGACGCCCATGGGCATGCCGATCGAGAGCGCCAGCAGCGAGGCCACCGTCGCGAGTTCCAGTGTCGCGGGGAGCCGCTCGGCCAGGAGCTGCTGCACCGGCCGCGCGTACTGATAGGAGATGCCGAAATTGCCCTGGACGGCGCGGCCGAGGAAGCGGCCAAACTGCACCACGAAGGGATCGTCGAGGCCGAGCTGGTGGCGCAGCTGCGCGCGCTCGACGGCCGAGGTGTCCTGGCCGACCATGCTGGCGAGCGGATCGCCGATGTAATTGAAGAGCGCGAAGGCGATGAAGCCGACCGCCAACATGACGGCGACGGATTGGCCGATACGACGGATTACGAATGCGATCATCAGAGGCGCTGCCCGAGGTGACTCGCGCGCCAATCGCGCGGCGTGCCCGCGACGCCCGGAAGATAGACGCCGTCAGGCGCCTGTCAATCTTTGCGGGTGAGCGGCGGCTTGCTCGCGCGCTCGGCGAGTCGCCTCGCCCGCCGCGCCAGCGATTCCGCCTTGAGGCGCAGCATCACCTCCTGGCGATAATCGACATCGATGACCACGCGCTCGAGGTCGAGGTCTTCCTCCGGCGCTTCCGTGGGCGCGCGAGACATCGTCGGCTCCTCGCTTGATCGACCAACCGCGCAACAATGCGGCAGCTCCACAGGCGGCGCCACGGCCAATGCCCGGCGCTCCCGGCAAGCTCTGGACAAGCCTGTTGATATCCCTGGGATGATGGCGGCGATTGTCGGAATAGCGCCGTGATCGGCTTGGTCTATTTTGGGCAACTGCGACGGAGCGCCGCAGGTGGGCAATTGTTAACGGCGGGCTCGCGGCCGGCCGGAGTCCACGCTGCTCCGCAACACCGCGCATGGCAGCCATGAGTTTGACTCGGCTGAGGATTCCGGACGATAGTACCGCGCAGTCCACCTCTCGGCGTTCCCAGAAAGGCCCAGCCATGGATCGAGGCAATTCGCCCGCGAGCCGCGACATTGCGTTCCAGCTTCATCCCTATACGCACTTGAAGAAACACGAGGCCGAAGGCCCGCTGGTACTGACCGAGGGCAAGGGCGTCTTCGTCACGGACGAGAACGGCAACAAATACATCGAGGGCATGGCCGGGCTCTGGTGCGTATCGCTGGGCTACGGCGAGGAGCGCCTCATCGAGGCCGCGACCAAGCAGATGCGCACGCTGCCCTACTCGCACATCTTCAACCACAAGTCCCACAATCCCAGCATCGACCTGGCCGAGCGGCTGCTGCGGCTGCTGCCGGTGAAGATGTCGAAGGTGTTCTTCAACAACTCCGGCTCCGAGGCGAACGACACCGCCGTCAAGCTGGTTTGGTACTACAACAACGCCCGCGGCAAGCCTCGCAAGAAGAAGATCATCGCGCGCATGCGCGGATATCACGGCGTCACCGTGGCGGCGGCGAGCCTCACCGGCTTGCCCAACAACCACCGCGACTTCGACCTGCCGATCGCGAACGTCCGGCACGCCGACTGCCCGCACCACTATCGCTTCGCCAAGCCCGGCGAGAGCGAGGAGCAGTTCGCCACCCGCCTCGCCGAGAGCCTCGAGGCGCAGATCCTGCGTGAGGATCCCGAGACCGTTGCGGCCTTCATCGCCGAGCCCGTGATGGGCGCGGGCGGCGTCATCCCCCCGCCCAAGACCTACTTCGACAAGATCCAGCCCATCCTCAAGAAATACGACGTGCTCTTCATCGCGGACGAGGTGATCTGCGGCTTCGGGCGTACCGGCCGCCTGTTCGCGAGCGAGACCTATAACCTGAAGCCGGACATCATCACCTGCGCCAAGGCGCTCTCCTCCGCCTATCTGCCGATCTCCGCCACCATCATCTCGGAGGCGATCTACCAGGCCTGCGTCAGCGAGAGCGAGAAGATCGGCGTGTTCGCGCACGGCTACACCTACTCCGGCCATCCCGTCGCCGCGGCGGTGGCGAACGAGACGCTCAAGATCTACGAGGAGCGCGACATCGTCGGTCACGTGCGCAAGGTGATGCCGCGCTTCCAGGACGCGTTCCGCCGTCTCGGCGAGAGCCCGCTCGTCGGCGAGGTCCGCGTCATCGGCCTCATGGGCGCGGTCGAGCTGGTGCAGGACAAGGCGACGAAGCAGTCCTTCGATCCCGCGCAGGGCGTCGGCAACATGGTGCAGATGCGCGCCCAGGAGCACGGCCTGATCTGCCGCGCCATGGGCGACAACGTGGCGCTCTGCCCGCCGCTCGTCATCTCGGAGTCCGAGATCGACGACATGTTCAAGCGCTTCAGCCTCGCGCTCGACGACGTCGCCAAGGCGCTGGGGCGCCAGGGCCTCGCCTCGGTCGCTTAGGCAGGAACCCTCACCCTCCCAGCGCTCCGCGGTGGGAGGGTGAGTGCTAGAATAGCCGCAGGTATCGTGACTGCGGACCGGTCGCCATGGATGTCGAAGGCTTCTTCAAGAGCCGGCTGGACGCGCTGAGAGCCGAAGGCCGCTATCGCATCTTCGCGGAGCTCCAGCGGCACGCGGGCGCATTTCCCAATGCGCGCCATCACCATCTGGGCCGCGACGTCACCATCTGGTGCTCCAACGACTATCTCGGCATGGGCCAGCATCCCCTGGTGCTGGCGGCGATGCACGACGCCCTCGAGCGCAGCGGCGCGGGCGCGGGCGGCACCCGCAACATCTCCGGCACCACCCCCTATCACGTGCGCCTCGAGCGGGAGCTCGCCGACCTCCACGGCAAAGAGGCGGCGCTGTTGTTCACCTCCGGCTATGTCGCCAACGACGCCGCGCTCGCGACGCTCGGCAGCCAGATTCCGAGTTGCCTCATATTTTCCGATGCGCTCAATCACGCCTCGATGATCCAAGGCATCCGCCACAGCGGCGCCGAGAAGCGCATCTTCCGCCACAGCGATCCCGCCGATCTCGATCGCCTGCTCGGCGAGGCCGATCCCGCGCGGCCGAAGCTCGTCGCCTTCGAATCCGTCTATTCCATGGATGGCGACGTGGCACCCATCGCCGAGCTCTGCGACGTCGCCGAGCGCCACGGCGCCATGACCTACCTCGACGAGGTGCACGCCGTCGTCCTCTACGGTCCGCGCGGCGGCGGGCTGGCCGAGCGCGACGGCCAGATGCATCGCCTCACGCTGATCCAGGGCACGCTCGCCAAGGCGTTCGGCCTGGTGGGCGGCTATGTCGCGGCATCGGCCTTGTTGGTCGATTTCCTGCGCAGCTTCGCTCCGGGGTTCATCTTCACGACATCGCTGCCGCCGGTGATCGCGGCCGGTGCGATCGCGAGCGTCCGCCATCTCAAGGCGGATGCGGCGCTGCGCGAGCGTCACCAGGAGCGCGCCGCGACCCTGAAGCGCCGGCTCGCCGCCGCCGGCCTGCCGGTGATGCCCTCGCCCAGCCACATCGTGCCCGTGCTGATCGGCGACGCGCGGCTTTGCAAAGAGGCCTCGGACGAGCTGCTGACGCGCCACCGCATCTATGTGCAGCCGATCAACTACCCGACCGTGCCGCGCGGCGCCGAGCGGCTGCGCTTGACGCCGACGCCGCTCCACGGCGATGCTGACATCGACCGCCTGGTGGATGCGCTCTCGGACGTGTGGTCGCGCATCGCGCCGCGGCGCGTCGCCTGAGGGCCTTGCCCATGTTCCGCGACCATTCGCTGGTTCCCGCCGAAGCGATCCGGCTCGCCGCCCTCGGCCTGCTTGCCGAGGCACCCCGGCGCTATCGGGATCTCGCGGCCGACGTGCGCTTCCTCACCAGCCGGATCGCCGGCCCCTCGCCCGAGCTGATGGGGACCTCGCTGGAACTCCTGCGCTACGAAGGCCTGGTGGCACCCGTCGAGGGCGCCGGCGCCGAGGACCCCGAGCTCACCTTGACCGCGAACGGCCGGGCCGCGCTCGAGGGCCTGCTCCGCGCCAATCTGCGCGCGCCCAGCACCGATCTCGGCAAGCTCGGCCTCGCCTTGAAGCTGCGCTTCCTCGGCCAGTTGCCCACCGCGGAGCAATCGCAGCAGATCGCGCAGGTCGTCGGCGCCTGCGAAAGCGAGCTCGCCCGCTTGAGCGACCTGCGTGCCCGCCACGGTGCGGCGCCCGGCCTGTTCCGCGACTGGCTCGATCACGACATCGCCCAGATCGAGGCGCGCATCGCGTGGCTCAAGACGCGCGCTGCCAATCCGCCCGCCTGAGCCGGCGCCGTCCCCGAGATCAGTCCAGCCTACGCAGCTCCGCACCGTCGATGGCATAGCGCGCATAGCGGAAATCGCGGATTGCCGCGAGCTTCTCGCCCGTCCACTCCAGGACCACGAAGTACATCGGCCTCCCGGACGGATCGTCGGGATCGCACACCAAGGCAGCCGGCCGCCCGTCAACCACGCCGGGAACGAATTGCCAATCCCGGACCCGGTCATAATTGTGGAAGTAGGTGCCGACCTCGGTCCGCCCGATCAACCGCTTGCGCGCCACCAGATCGAGCCGCACGTCGTCCGCGAGCATGTCGCGGATGGCGTCGAAATCCCGCGCGTTGAACCGCTCGACGTAGGCGGCGAGACGCGCGCGCTCACCCTCGGCCAGAGCCGGCGGGGCGAGAGCCTCGGGCTCTCGCGCCAGCTCTCGTAGCCGTGCGCGGCCCCGATGGAGCGCCGCCTTCACCGCGGGAAGGCTGGCGTCGATCACGCCACCGATCTCCTCGAGCGAGTAGCCAAGCACGTCCTTGAGGATGACGCTGCTCCGCTGCGCCACCGGCAGGCGCATGAAAGTCCGCAGGCTGGCGGAGGCGATTTGCCTCTCGTCGACGGCGGCCGTCGGATCGGCAACCATGTCCAGATCCTCGTCGGAGTGGACGGCATCGCGTCGGGCGCGACGCCGCAGGAAATCCAGCGCGGCGTTGTGGGCGATGCGGAACAGCCAGCCCTCCAGCTGCGCGATCAGCTGCACCTGAGGGACCGCCTCGAGCGCCTTCAGGAGCGCATCCTGGACCACGTCCTCGCCGTCGATGGCCGAGCCGGTCATGCGGGCGCAGTAGCGGTGCAGCTTCGGCCGCACCTCGCCCAGCACCCGGTCGAACGCCGCGCGGATTTCAGCCGGGTTGGTGGTTGTGTCGCTCACTCCTCAAGCATCCGCTTCATCAGCCTGCTCCTTTGGCGTCCTCGCTCATGGAGACGTTTTGGACCGCTCGAAGGATTCGGCCAAAGAAAAGTTTTTGCAGCGAATCCTTTCGCGGCCCTCGGGCGTCCTTGGGATCGAGATCGCACACCCCAGCAAGCCCAAGGAGCCACGCCATGAAGCTGCATACTTTCGTCGGATCGCCCAACAGCCACAAGGTCGAGGCGGTTATCAGCCATCTCGGCCTGGAGGTCGACATCCACCACCACGATCCGCTGGCCGGCGATCTGCGCCGCCGGGAATATCTGGCCCTCAATCCCAACGGGAAGGTACCGGTGCTCGAGGACGGTGGCTTCGTGCTCTCGGAATCGAACGCGATCATGCAATACCTTGCGGACAAGGCGTCGGACGGCAGCCTCTTCCCGCGCGATCCTCAACGGCGCGCGGATGTCGCACGTTGGCAATTCTGGGAGCTCGCGCATTTCAACAAGGCGTTCGGCATCCTCGCCGTCGAGACCGTGGCGAAGCCAAAGTTCAACCTCGGGCCGACCAACCAGGCGCTGGTCGAGGTCGCGCTGGCAGACCTCACGCGCTACGCGCCGGTGCTCGAGCGGCACCTTGGCGATCGCGAGTACATGGTCGGCGATGGCATCACGCTCGCGGATTATTCGGTGATCGCCATCGAGGCCTATCGGCCGAGCGTGCCCTTCGACTGGTCGCCCTACCGTCGCATCAACGCCTATTTCGACCGCATACGCGCCGTCGAGCACTGGCGGCGCACCGTCGCACAGGATCCGACAGCCCTCGGCCGCAAGCCGAAGGCGGCCTGAGGCGTCGGCTCGGAGAGCGCCGAAACACCCGGAACGGGGAGCCGAGGAAATGGTCAGCCTATCGACCGACAGAGCGATGAAGACCTGGGTGCTGGTGCTTACCTCGGCGGCCTCGTTCATGGCCATCCTCGACGCCATGGTCGTGGCGACCGCCTTGAGCGCGATCCGCGCCGATCTCGGCGCCTCGATCGAGCTGCTGGAGTGGACGGTCAACGCCTACAACCTGAGCTTCGCGGTGCTGTTGTTGACCGGCGCGGCGCTCGGGGATCGGTTCGGGCGCCGGCGCATCTTCCTTGCGGGCCTGGTACTGTTCGTCGCGGCCTCGGCCGCTTGTGCGCTCGCGGGCGATGTGAGCTCGCTGATCGCCGCGCGCGCCGCCCAAGGCGTCGGCGCCGCGCTGGTGATGCCGCTCGCGATGGCGCTCTTGAGCGCGGCCTTTCCGCCACACGAGCGCGGGAAGGCGCTCGGACTCTTCGGCGGCCTCAACGGCCTCGCGCTCATTATCGGGCCGGTCGTCGGCGGCGCGGTCGCCGAGGGCCTTTCCTGGCAGTGGATCTTCTGGCTCAACATCCCGATCGGCCTCGTCGTGATTCCGCTGGCGCGCGCCCGCATCCCCGAGAGCTTCGGGCCGCGCACGGCGATCGATATGGCCGGCGTCGCCGAGGTGACCGGTGCCGCGCTTGGGCTGGTATGGGGCCTGATGCGCGGCAACCGCCTGGGCTGGACCGATCCCGAGGTGCTCGCGGCGCTGGCGACCGGGTTGCTGCTCGCCGCCGCCTTCGTCCGCCGCGAGCTCGGCGTCCCGGAGCCGATGGTGCCGATGCGCTTCTTCCGCTCGCGCGCCTTCTCCTCGGCGATCGCCGCGAGTTTCCTGTTCTACGCGGGCATGTACGGCGTGTTGTTCCTGCTGCCGCAATTCCTGCAGACGGCCCAGGGCCACGGACCGCTCGGCGTGGGCCTCAGGCTGCTGCCCTGGACCGCCATGCTGTTCGTGTTCGCTCCGCTCGGAGGCAGCCTGGTCAATCGGATCGGCGAGCGCGCGCTGGTGGTCGGCGGCCTGGTCCTGCAGGCCGGCGGGTTCGCCTGGATCGGCCTCAGCGCCGCGCCCGGGCTTCCGTTCGCCCACCTCGCGGCTCCGCTGGTCATTGCGGGTGCCGGCGTCTCGCTCGCGATGCCCGCCGCGCAGAACGCCGTCTTGAGCTCGGTCGGCAAGGCGGAGATCGGCAAGGCATCCGGCATTTTCAACATGGTGCGCTTCCTCGGCGGCGCGTTCGGCGTGGCGACGGCCGTCGCCGTATTCACCACCAAGGGCGGCGTCGGCACGCCTGACGCCTTCACCGCGGGCTTCGCGCCGGCGATTGCGGCCTGTGCCGCGCTCTCGCTCTTGGCGGCCATCGTCGGGGTGGCATTACCGGGCCGGCGCACGCTGCCGCTCAGCGCGGCGAAGCAGCAGGCCTAGAGCATTTTCCGCCGAAGTGGACACCGGTTCGGCGCAGAAAATGCGACCAAATCAAAAAGAATCTAGAGCATGTTCCGAATCAACCTGATCGGAACATCCTCTAGAACAGGTGCTGGCCGCCCGTGACGAAGATCTCGGTCCCCGTCACGTAGGACGAGGCGTCCGTGCAGAGATAGAAGATCGTCGAGGCCACGTCCGCGGGCGTGCCGAGCCGCGCCAGCGGGATGCGCGGGATCAGCGCGTCGGTCTCGGGCGAGAGCATCTGGGTCTCGATCTCGCCGGGCGCCACCGCGTTGACGCGCACGCCGAGCTGGGCGAACTCCACCGCCATCTCGCGCGTCAGCGCCGAGAGCGCCGCCTTGGAGGTGGAATAGGCCGAGCCCGCGAAGGGATGCACGGTGTGCGCCGCGATCGAGGTCACGTTCACGATGGTGCCCTTGGCGCGCGCAAGCGGCGCGGCAAGCCCGCGCGCCAGCATCAGCGGCGTGAAGAAATTGAGCTGGAACACCTCGCGCCAGTCCGCGAGATCGCCGTTGAGGCAGCCGAGGCGCTCGCGCGTCGGCGATTTCGGCGAGAGGCCGGCGTTGTTGACGAGCGCGTCGAGCCCCCCGTCGCCCAGCAGCGCCGTCACCTGCGCGACGAAACCATCGACGTTCCGCGCGTCCGAGAGGTCCGCGGTGACGTGATCCGTCCAAAAGGGATCGCGACCGCATTCCGGCGGTACCGCGTCGCGCGAGGAGGTGATGATGCGCCACTCGCCCTCGCTGAACCGGCGCACCGTCGCGTGGCCGATCCCGCGGCTGGCACCCGTGAGCAGCAGCGTCTTGCGTCCCGTTCTCATGGCCTCACCATAGGCGAGGCATTGCTCCGAGAAAAGCCATGCCAAGAGCCAGCTCTGTGCGGGAAGAGTTGAACCGCCAAGACGCCAAGGATCATACGGGGGTCAGGGCATCAATTCGGCACTGGGGCCACAGTCACCTTGACGTCTTGGCGCCTTGGCGGTTCGCGCTTTTTCAACCGAGCTCGCGGCTCGCGTGGGGATCGATCGAGTAGGGAAACCGCTCGCGAAGGAATCCCGGTTGCGCTTCGATGCGGCTGATCCAGGCGCGGAAAGCGAGATAGGGTGCGGGGTCGAGCCCGGCCTCCTCCGCATGCGCGGCATAGGCGTAAATCGCCATGTCCGCGATGGTGTAGCGCTCGCACACGAGGAACGTGCGGCGCGCGAGGTGCCGCTCCAGCGCCGCGAGCGCGCGCAGCGAAGAGGCGCGCTTGCCCGCGACCGCGTCCTCCGAGCGCTTGGCGAGTTTCCCCGTCAAGGTCCAGTAGCGCAGGCTGCCGATCTGCGGCTCGACATAGCTCTGCTCGAAGAACAGCCACTGCATCACCTGCGCGCGCTCGAAGCGGTCTTGCGGCAGGTAGGGCGTGCCCTCCGCGAGATAGCAGAGGATCGCATTCGATTCCGCGATGGTCCGACCGGGCTCGACCTCGAGCACCGGCACGGCGCCCGCCGGGTTCTTCTCGAGATAAGCCTCGCTGTGGGACTCGCCCTCGAAGATCGAGACCGGTACGCGCTCGTACTCGAGCCCAAGATGGCTCAGCAGCAGCCGGACCTTCCAGGCATTCTGGGACGGGCAGATAATCATAGAGACGCAGCATTGGGGATCTCCGGCAAGGCTCGAGAAGGCGCAAGCCTAGGCGCCGCGCCAGGCCCGCGGATATCCGATCCTTGTGCGCGAATTCCCTCTGCACCCCGACGGCCGGGTCGAGTGTGGCCTCGCGGTGATCGAGATCCACCGGGCAACGCCATCGTTAGCCCGGAGAAAATCCCGGCGAAGAAGCCGGCCGGGTTGGCCAAGTTTATGTGGGCGTCCGGGATTGAAAAGACGCGCCGAGTCTCGGCGAGGTCCGCTGTTGCGCCTATCGCCGATCCGCCGCGCCTCACATCGGTGGATGCACAGGGCCGAAGTACGACCCAGCGAATGCTCAATAGTGTGCAGGGAAAATTCCGGCAAAACCTATATGATCAACAGTGTTCGTAACTGGCGTGCGCGATTCGAGACGAGTCGAGCAGGCGAAACGTCATTACGTAGTAATAAAAATAATCTTGCCCGGTTTGAACCAATTATGTTAAATTTTTAGTTGCATCAGTGGGGGAGCTGCATGCATAGCGGCCCCGCTGACCGCCTGAAGAAGTGCCGCCCAGTGCGGCCGGATAGTGGTTGCTGCGGTTTTGGGGGAACAGCATGCTTTCAGGAATCACAGGACCCGTCTGGCCGCGTCGGTCCGACGCGCCTATGCTTTTAGTGGCACTTTGCGCCTTACTCGCGGGCTGCGTGACGGCTTCTGGCCCGACGCGGACGGCGGCCTTCCCGCCCGTCCCCGCTCCCGCCACAGCGCCGCCGGCGACGCAACCGCCCGCCCCATCCGTGGTCACGGCGGCGGCACAGCCGGCGCCTCCCGATGCAGGCCAGTCCGTGGTCACGGCGGCGGCGGAGCCGGCGCCGCTCGATTCGGCCGAGAGGGCCTGCGCCGATCTTGGTTCGGGCACGGCGAGCCCGGCCGTGCGTACGATCGCCGTCGCAAGGACCTCGGCGCCGTCGGAAAAATCGGCCATCGCCGACATTCCGGACCCGGGGGCGGAGGGCGATCAGAGCAAGAGCAAGGAGGCGAGGCTCGCGGCAGTCGAGCCCTCCGCCGGTTCGTGGGTGGCGCCCGAGCTTGGCAAGCGCATTGCCGGTCGCCCGATGGAGCTGACCACCACGAGGGCAGCCGAGTCAGAAGCAGAAAAGACCGCCCTCTCGGGGCGCACGGCGCTGGCTGCCGAGCTCTATGCCGAGGACTGGAAAGCGCGACCGACGAATTGGCAAGCCGCCTTCAAGGCGATCGAGCTTTGGTCGCGGATCGGCGAGTACCTGCGCGCGGAAATCCTGCTCAAAGCCGTCGAGGCCAAGGCGCCGGAGACGCAGAATACGGATGTGGCGCAGCAAGCGCGCACACTTGATGACAAGCTCACCGTGCTGGTCGCAGCCACGAAAGAGGCGCAGCGGCTGTGGCGGCGCACCTTCGTGCTCGAGCACGAGAGGCGCTATACGGAAGCCGTTGTGCTGTTGCACCGCCTGCAGGATTTCGAGCCGACGGCACCGGGCTACTACATACGCGAGGCATCGTTCTTCGCGCGCTGCCAGGACGTGCCGCACGCTGCCGCGGCCATCGCGCGCGGTTCCGCCGCGGGCGCCTCCTATGTCGGTCGCTGGGCGCCGGCGCGCGATCCCACGCTGATTGGGTTGTGGAGCAATCCCGATTTCGTCGCGGCAATCCGCGACACCTTGGGCGAAGCGGGCGTGGAAGATTTCGAAGAGCGTCTGACCACGCAATGACGCTGTTTCTGCCCGTGCTGCGCGCGAGGCTGCTTCTCGCGTTGCTGCTCGGTGCCTCTCCGCTTGGCGCGCTGCCGGCGGCAGCGGCTTTGCAACACGGCGGCTGCTCGATATCCTCGCTCGCCGACGGTGCGTTTTCCGCCTGTTTTCCCGCCTCGCCGGCCGCGGCAACGAGCCCTGCCGGGCCGGGCGGGCGGACGCGGATATGGTCGGCGGAGTTCCATCATGGCCTCTATCTCGCCCTCGAGGCGCCGCTTGCGGGCGACGCTTCGGCAGCAGCGGCGCGTCTGGTGGCAAGGTTGGACGGCCGCATGGTCGCGGCAAAACCCGGCACCTTCCCGGGCGGAATGCCGGCGCTGCGCTTCTGGTTCGCACTGGATGCGAAACGCGAGGGCAAAGGAATTTTCGTACTTCGCGGTGGCCGGCTCTACGGGCTGCTGACCGTGACCGCTGCGAAAGACGCGGCGATGGCCGCGCGCTTCCTCGCCTCGCTCGCGGCTCCGGCCTCAGCGAAGGCCGCTGAAGCCCTGCCGGGCCGGGCAAGCGACAAGCCGCCCCCATCGCTCTCGCCGGGTGCGCGCGCAATGGGCGAGCGCATCGCGATGGCGCTCCTTTCCACGAATGGCAGCCCCGGCTCGAGCTCCTCCGCTGATTCGAATGCTCCTGGCGCGGAGCTACAACCGGTCGTCCCGGGTGCCGATATTTTTTACCCAGGCGTCGAGTCGCGGCCCGGAGCCTACCTCGCGAATCTTCAGAATTTTGAATCCGGCGGCAATCCAAACGCGGTGAACACGAAGTCGTCCGCTGTTGGTCCCTATCAGTTTACCAACGACACCTGGAACGATGTTTGGAGCAGAAGTCTGAAGGATCGCGGCATCGTGAATGATCCGACGGACCCGACGGCCGCAGCGTTGGGCGCGGACGCTTATACCAAGGAGAACGCCGCGACTCTGACAAAGGCGCTCGGTCGCACGCCGACGGATTCCGAGCTCGCGATGGCGCATGTGTTCGGGCCGATGGGTGCGACCCGGCTACTGGAGGGAAACCTATACCAGCCCGCGACGGATTTCGCCTCCCCGCAGGTCGTGTCCGCCAATTCTCTGCTCTTCTACGACGCGGACGGCACAAGCAAGACTGTCGGCGAGCTCAAAGGGCTCTTCGATTGGCATTTCGGCACGGGGAACACCGCGCTCGCGGGGCCCGTCGAGGCGCCGCAGGCGTTAATGGGCGCGGGCCAAGCCCTCCAAATGGCGAGGGCGCTGATGTTCCCGAACGGGCAGCTCTTCCTGGCAGGTTTCGAGATGGCGAAACCGTATCTCGCCATGGCCGAGAAGATGCTTCCGACGGGCTATTACATCGGGGCCGACTACGATATCCACGCATCACCGGAATACCTTCAAGGCGAAGCGTCGATTGGTGGCGCGAAGAGGGTGGCGGAGCTGCCCTCTACGATCTCCGATGCCCGAGCCCGCGGCGTGCTGGCTGTTGGTGGTCGTCCGGGCTTCCAGAACCGCGTTCAAAGTTCCGGCGTCAATGCCCAGGCTCAACCGACCACAAGTTCCCTCACCCCGGCGATGCCGAATGGCAATTCAGGCTCGGGCGGTACAAGCGGACAGAATACTTACGTCACTGGCCTGAGCCCTCTGCAGAAATCTTCACAGGAGAAGCGGGGAGCCGAGCTCGCAGATGACGGCGCTCGGCTCGATCAGAACGCAGCCAACGCGAAACAGAACAACATCCTGCCCGATCAGATGCGGCGCGAGTCCGCATCGCGGGATATGGTCAAGTTTGCCAACTTCGCCGGCGATGAGCGCGCCTACGCGTCCACGCCGACCGATCTTTCCGCCGCGAGATCGCCGCAGGCGGCGGCCGCCTCGCGCCCTCAGCCGCAGCGGATCGCTCTCGCCGATATTACGGCCGCGGACGGCATTCCCGATCCTCATGCCGATCTGGGCGATCCGCCGCCGCGCAATCCCGAGTTGCGCGAGCAGACGCGCGCGCTCAGGATTGCGCCGCCGGCCAACGCCCCAGCGGCGCCGCTATCGACGGCACCGCGCGCCAAGCTCGATATCACGCGTGCGGACGACATTCCCGATCCTCATGCTGATCTGGGCGATCCGCCGGGGAACCCCGAGTCGCGCGAGCGCACGGGCCCGCTCGCCATCGCGCCGCCGGCCAACGCCCCACCGGCACCGCTATCGACGACACCGCGCGCCAACCTCGCGCTCGAGCCACCGCCGCCACCGCCGGCGGACGAAACCGTGACGCCCCTGCCGCCGCGGCCGGCCTTGATCCGCAGGCCCGAAGCGAGCGTCACCGCTTCTTCGCCGCCGGCGCACCGCATCTGGCGGCCGGGCGGGTGGCGATGGAGCGGTTATGACTGGGAATGGCTGCCGGGGCGATGGGACTGGGCGCGGACTTGACCGACTGGCCCGCGGTTCATCGCGGCCGGCACGCCACCCCATCCTTGTCGAAGGTGGGCGGTGGGTCATGACGGCATCCTGCGCCCGGCCGTCCGGCCCTTCCGAGAGTTGAGTGTCCCTGAACAGGACCGGTGCATCCTTCGAATGCTGGCCGCTGTTCGGCCCGGAGAGGTTCGGGATGCCGTTGCTTCCGTCCTGCCATCGAGAAGCGTCCCCAGGCGGACCGTCCGGAGGGCGGGAGAGGCGAAAATTCTACATTGGGTTAGCAGACCCAATTTTCTGAATCGGATCAATGATCCGGAATCCGGCGAACGGCTCCCCGTGGCTCGCCTCGGCTCAGTGGGCGATCAGGATCGGCAGCAGGCTGTGGCCGACCACCTCGCGCGTGGTGCCGCCGAGCAGCATCTCGCGCCAGGGCGCCTTGCCGTAGCCACCCATGACCAGGAGATCGGCGTTCTCCTCGCGGGCCGCCGCCAGCAGTTGTTGGCCGACGGCAACACCGGGGAGCGGCGCCGGATGACGCGCCGTCGCAGCGATGCCGCGCCAGGCGAGCGCCTGCACGAGCGCCGATCCCTCCGACGCGTCCGTGGTGCCGGCGGTGAGCACGCCCACGGCCTTGGCGTGGCGCAGGAACGGCAGCGCACCCGCAACCGCGCGCGCGGCCTCCGCCGATGCGTTCCAGGCGATCGCGACCGTGACGCCGAGCTCCTTGGGCGGTTGCGCCGGCGCCAGCAGCACCGGCCGCCCGCAGTGCATCAGCGTGCTCTCGAGCACGTCGGTGTGCGGCTGATCGACCACGCGCTCGGACCGGCCCAGCACCACCAGGTCGAAGAGCCGGCCCCGGCGCGGCACCAGATCTCCGGCGAAGCCGGTCTCCTCGCGCCATGCCGCGCTCGCCTCGGGAGCGACGGTCTCGCCCGGCTTCAGCGCCGGCGGCTCCGTGCGGCGCGGCAGCTTGTGCGCGGCGATCGCCTGATCGAATTGCTGCTTGGCGCGCGCGGCCGCGTCGGCCACCTCTTGCGCGGTGCGCTCGATCAGCTCAGCCATCACGGGCGAGCCGAAGCCGTCGCCGAAGGCGAGAGCCGCCTGGCGCGGATCGGCGCGCACATGGAAACCCTCGACATGCGCCTCGAAACGCCGCGCGAGCCGGCAGGCGAGCTCGGCCGCACCCTCGCCCGCGGAACCGCCGCTCGCGGCATAAAGGATGGTCTGGATATTCATCGCTCCGCTCCCCGGCGGCCTGGCGCCGCCCTGCGATTTCCTAGGATCGCCGGACCAGAATGCGCCGGCATTGAGCCAAGTCAATTCGAACGGCTAGCGCCGGCCCTGCGAGGCCGCCGGAAAGGATTGCCGCGGCTCCTCGATCCCCGAAGGGTCCTGATGGATCATCACCTCGGTGTGCGGGAACGCCTGCAGAAGCGCCGCCTCCACCTCGTCGGCGACCCGGTGCGCGTGGGCGAGCGTCATGTCGCCGTCCATCTCCAGATGCACTTGGATGAAGGCGGTGGGTCCCGCGGCGCGCGTGCGCAGGTCGTGCACCGCGGTGACCTCGGGATGGGCTTGCGCGATCGCGCGAATGCGCGCGCGCTCGGCGTCCGGCAGCTCGTGGTCCATGAGCTGCACCAGGGCCTTGCTCGCCACTTGCCAGGCGCCGTAGATGATCCAGAGCCCGATCGCGATGCCGAACAGCGGGTCCGCATAGGGCCAACCCGTCGCGGTCGAGATCAACAGCGACAGGATCACGCTGGCATTCAAGATCACGTCCGACCGGTAGTGCAGCTCATCGGCGCTCACGACCACCGAGCCCGTGTGGCGGATCACGTAGCGCTGGTAGGCGACGAGCCCGAGCGTGATCGCGATCGCCACCGCCATCACCGCAATGCCGATGGCGGAATTCGCGGGCAGCGCCGGGTCCGACAGATGATGCACGGCCTCGATGAAGAGGAGGACCGCCGATCCCCCGATGAAGCCGGCTTGGCCCAATCCCGCGAGCGGCTCAGCCTTGCCGTGGCCGAAGCGATGCTCGCGATCCGCCGGCACGAAGGCCTGGCGGACGGCCATCAGATTCAAGATCGAGGCCGCGGCATCGAGCACGGAATCGAGCAGGCTCGACAGCAGGCTCACGGAGTCCGTGAGGATCCACGCCACGAGCTTGATCGCGATCATCAGCGCCGCCACCGCGACCGAGGCGGTGGTCGCCCGCTTCATCAGCCGGGAGGCGAATCCGAGGGTGCCGACGGCCTCTGTGCTCACGGATAGAGGCGCTCCTTGCGCCAACCTTCGCCCGCGCGCCGATAGACGATGCGGTCGTGCAGCCGGAACGGCCGCTCGTGCCAGAACTCGATCGTCGTCGGCACGACCCGAAAACCCGACCAGGTGGGCGGCCGGGGCACCGGCCCGTTCCCATAGCGCGCACTGATCTCCGCCACGCGCCGCTCGAGCTCCGCCCGGCTCTCCAGCGGACGCGACTGGTCGGAAGCCCAGGCGCCGATCTGGCTGTCGCGGGGACGCGAGGCGAAATAGGCGTTGGCCTCGGCGTCCGCGACCCGCTCGGTCGTGCCCTCGATGCGCACTTGGCGGCCCAGCGATTTCCAATGCAGGCACAAGGCCGCGCGCGAGGTCCCCGAGAGCTCGACGGATTTTCGGCTCTCGACGTTGGTATAGAACACGAACCCCCGCACGTCGGCGCCCTTCAGCAGCACCATGCGGACGGATGGCGTTCCGTGGCGGGTCGCGGTCGCGAGCGCCATGGCATTGGCATCGCGGGTCTCCTTCTCGCGAGCCTCCGCGTACCAGCGCTCGAACTCCTCGAAAGGTTCCTTATAGGGACTCGGGTCCACCGCCGCCTCGCTGCCCGCCTGTTTCGTTCGAGCCTCACCATAGACCCAGATGCAGCCCGAATCGATGACGGCGCCGAGCACGCCTCTCATGCGTCGCGAACAACGGCTGCGCCGGGGCGCCGGCTGTTTGACAACACATTGTAACTTTAATAGCGTTCCCGCGATCAAAGATGCTTCGCCCGCCTCGCTCGGAGCTCATTGTCCGGCGGCTGGCCTCGTGGGGTTCATCGAAACTCGCGTTGATCCGCCATAGGAAATTCCGGTCATGAGGATGTCAAAGCGACTGAGGCTCGCGGTCACGCTGGCGCCCGTGCTTGGCGCCGTGGCCTTCGCAATTCACGCTCAGGCGGCGCCCAGCGGTACCAGCGGCGGGCATCACTTCGAGGGCGGTGCAGGCGGGTTCAGTGGCGGTGCGCGGGGAGACTTCCGCGGCGGCGGCTTCCGCGATCATCACGGGCGGCGGGACTTCGACCGGTTCGGATTTGGTTTCGGCCTCGGCTTCTGGGATCCCTGGTGGGGCTGGGACCCCGCGTACTATTGGGGCTATCC
>DATMMM010000446.1:0-2473 GCA_035569735.1 Allostellaceae bacterium
CTCAGCACCCGCGCCCGCGTTGACGGCGAGACCTCGGGCTTGCCGCTCAGCGCGCGCGAGACGGTGGCGGAGGAAACGCCGGCGAGCCGGGCAACGTCGAAGACCGTGACCATTGGAGCTTCAACCGGTCACGGCTCGAACTCGTGGGTGTAGAAGGCGCTCGGCTCCATACCATCGGGGATCTGGCCGATGGCGCGCAGCGCGCCGACCAGCTTCGTCCATTCCTCGTCCGTCTGATGGCCCCAGCTGGGATCCGTCGGCGGCGTCGAGAGCCTAGCCATCCCGGCGAGGTAGATTAGGCAGCTCTGCTCGGGGGTGAGCGCATCGACCTTCACGCGCATGTACTCGCACGCCGCCTTGGGGTCCGCTGCCATGTCTGCGAAGCCGTGACGCGCCGCGCGAAGAAATTTCGGGATCGCGGCGCCGTTCTTGTCCAGGAAGGCCTTGTTCGCCACGAAGCCGAAGCCGATCAGGGGAACGCCCAGATCACCGATCGATAGCACTTCGGGTTCCATGCCCGCGGCCTTGACCTGCGCCTCAAAGGCCGGCGCATCTCCGCTGATCACGTCGACCGTACCGGTCAGCAGCGCGGTGTTCTTGGCGTCGGCATTGAGCGACACGATCTTCATATCGCTCGGCTCGACCTTGGTCACGGCTGAGAAGACCTGCAGGCTGAACTGGTCCGAGCCGCCCGGCGTGCTGCCGACCCGAAGTCCCTTCAGCGACTGGGCGTCGGTGAGCTTCACCTTGCCCTTGATGCCGATGAACGCTGCCGCCGTCTTGTGCTGGTAGACGGCGACGGTCTTCAGTGGCAGCCCCTTGCCGATCGCCTGCGCCGCATTGGTGATGTTGATGTGGCCGAGATCGAAGTCGCCGTGCGCCAGCATCAAGGCACTGGTCGCCGAGCCGCGGCCCTGCTCGATGGTGACGTCGAGGCCGGCCTCGGTGAAGTAGCCGCGATCGCGGGCGTAGAGGAAGGCCGCGTGGTAGGGCAGCCAGGCCCAGTCGAGGATCAGCCGGACCTTGTCCGCCGCCTGCGCGGACGAACCCATGCACAGGGCGAGCGCCACCGTGGCCGCGACCATCCGCCGGGCGCTCGATATCGCCAATCCGGGAAGCATCATGGAGATCCTCACTTCTGCTGGACATTGCCCCGCTGGCTCGCATGCCAGGGAAGGACGAGCTTCTCGAGCTGCTCGGCGCCGTACCACAGCAGGATTCCGAATAGGGAGAAAATGGTGACGGCGGCAAACGCCAGCGCCGTCTGCATGCTGCCGACCGCGATCACGAGCAG
This sequence comes from Allostellaceae bacterium, assembly GCA_035569735.1. Classification (GTDB taxonomy): domain Bacteria; phylum Pseudomonadota; class Alphaproteobacteria; order ATCC43930; family CGMCC-115725; genus DASZHJ01. The sequence goes on from DATMMM010000446.1 coordinate 1,295, forward strand.
GTGCCCGATGCCGCTGTTGGACGCGACGAACTCGGCCACGACCGCGCCCACGGGAGCGAAGGTGAGCGCAATCTTCGCGCCGGCGAAGATGTTGGGCAGGGCCGACGGAAAGCTCACCTTGCGCAGGATCTGTAGGCGGGTGGCGCCCATTGCCTGCACGGTCTGCAACAGTTCGGGCTCCGGCGACTTCAGCCCGACGATCGTGTTCACGATCAGGGTGAAGAAGGTGAAGGTGACGATGAACAGCACCTCGCTCTTCAGGCCAAAGCCGAACCAGACGAGGAAGAGCGGCGCAATGACCACCTTGGGAACGGCCGCGATCACGATCAGCCAGGGATGGACCATGCGCTCGACCACGCTCGACAGCACGATCGCGCAGCCGAGCGGAATGCCAATCAGGAACGAGATGGCGAACCCCAGCGCGGCGGCGCCGACGGTCACGGCGAGCTCGCGCATCAGGAGGCTCCAGTGCTGCTGGATCTCGAGCACGATCGCCGACGGCGCCGGAAGGAGGTAGATCGGCACGTGGAAATAGCGCACCAGGAATTCCCATAGGCCGATCCCTAGGATGGCGCTCAGCATCGGCCAGCCGAGCGAAGTGCCGATCGAGCCGAGCGACGCGCCGCTTTCCGGCGCCCCCTTCTTCTGCGCGTGGTTCTCGCGCGCGTCGCCCGCGGTCTCGGTCTCGACCGTCATGCCGCCTGCGCTCTCGGCCGCTCGAGCTGCAGCCGGATCCGCCGCGCGATCGTCGAGAATTCGGGAGTCTCGCGGATGGCAAGGCTGCGCGGCCGCGGGAAGTCGACCTCCACCTGATCGAGCACCTGCCCCGGCCGGCCCGACATGACGAAGACGCGATCCGACATGTAGACCGCCTCGGCGATGCTGTGGGTGATGAGCAGGTAAGTGGTGGCTTCGGTCTGCTGCACATGCTGCAGGAGCTCGTTCATCTGGTCGCGCGTCATCGCATCGAGTGCGCTAAAGGGTTCGTCGAGCAGCATCAGCGGCGGCCGCGTCAGCATGGCGCGCGCGATGGCCACGCGTTGGCGCATGCCGCCCGACAGCTGCCACGGCAGCTTGCGCTCGAAACCGCCGAGTCCGAGCTCGCGAACTAACTCATGCGCGCGCTCGCGCGCCGCCGTCAGGTCGAGTTTCTGGATTTCCGCCGGCAAGATCACGTTG
>DATMMM010000447.1:0-3696 GCA_035569735.1 Allostellaceae bacterium
CGGGTGTTGCTCGCGAGAGGCCCGAACCGGTAACCTCGCGCGAGTAGGGCTGGAAGGGGCATCGGGAATGACGGAGCCTCCCGCCCGGCCTTGGCTCAAGAGCTATCCGCCGGGCATCCAATGGGATGCGAGCTTTCCCGCGCACCCCGTAACGCGCTTTCTCGACGAGGCGGTAGAGCGCTTCGGCGATCGGCCCTGTCTCGACTTTCTCGGCAAGGTCTCGAGCTACCGCGAGGTCGGCGACCTCGTGCGTCGCGCCGCCAAGGGTTTCGCGAGCTTGGGGGTCGGCCCCGGCGTGCGCGTCGGCCTCATGCTGCCGAACACGCCTTATTACGTGATCGCCTATTTCGGCGTGCTGCGCGCGGGCGGCACGGTCGTCAACATCAATCCGCTCTATGTCGAGCGCGAGATCCGGCACCTGGTCGCGGATGCCGGCTGCGGCATCGTCGTGACCCTCGATCTCAAGCTCACCTACGACGTGCTGGAGAGGCTGCGCGACGGCAATCCGCTCAAGACCCTGGTGGTCTGCCCGATGGCGGAGATCCTGCCGTTTCCCAAGGACGTGCTCTACCGCACGCTCCGTCGCGGCGAGCAGGCCGACGTGGCCGCGGACGCGGCGCATGTCGGCTTCGCCGCTCTGGTCGACAATGACGGCACCTTCGACCCGCCGGCGGTGGACGCGCTGCGCGACGTCGCGGTGCTGCAATACACCGGCGGCACCACCGGCACGCCCAAGGGCGCCATGCTGAGCCACGCGAACCTGGTCGCCAACGTGCGCCAATGCCTCGCCTGGTTCCCGGATTTCAGGCCGGGCGAGGAGCGCACGCTCGCGGTGCTGCCGTTCTTCCACGTCTTCGCCATGACCGTGGTGATGAACCTCTCGCTCGCGGCGGGCGCGGAGATCGTCCTGCTGCCGCGCTTCGATCTCAAGGAGCTCTTGAAGACCATCCACCACAAGCGTCCGACCAGCTTCCCGGGCGTGCCGACGCTGTTCACCGCGATCAACGGCGCCAAGCATCTCGACCGCTACGACCTCACCTCGATCCGCTCCTGCATCTCCGGCGGCGCGCCGCTCCCGGTCGAGGTGAAGGCGCAGTTCGAGGCCTTGACCCACTGCATCCTGGTCGAGGGCTACGGGCTCAGCGAGACCTCGCCCGTGACCGCCTGCAACCCGCTCGAGGGCGTCAACAAGCCGGGCTCGGTGGGGCCGCCGCTGCCGGGCACGGTGGTGGAGATCGTCTCGGTCGACGACCCCACGCGCGTGCTGGGCCTGGGCGAGCGCGGCGAGATCTGCGTGCGCGGGCCCCAGGTCATGCTGGGCTATTGGGGTCAGCCGGAAGCCACCGCCGACGTGCTGCGGGGAGGTGCGCTCCGCACCGGCGACATCGGCTATCTCGACGAGGAGGGTTATCTCTTCCTGGTCGATCGCATCAAGGACGTCATCATCGCCGGCGGCTACAAGATCTATCCGCGCCTGGTGGAGGAGGCGATCTTCCAGCATCCGCAGGTGCGCGAGTGCATCGTGATCGGCGTCCCCGACCGATACCGAGGACAGACCGTGAAGGCCTTCGTGGTGCTGCGCGAGGGCGAGCACCTCACGGCCGAAGGCCTGACCGAGTTCCTGAGGGAGCGGCTGTCGCCCATCGAAATGCCGAAACTCATCGAATTCCGCGCGAGCCTGCCGCGAACGCTGATCGGCAAGCCCTCCAAGCGGGCGCTCGAGTTGGAAGAGGCGGCCCGGGCAAGCGGGCAGAAGCTCAGCCCCTGAGCTTCTACCATTGGTAGTCTTCCAGCATTGCGAATGCAGCCTCGCGTAACCGTGTGTTGACAGAATTGCGTTAGTAAGCTAACGTGCGCGATAGTTAACTGACGCGCACGTAATCCCATGCCGAGTGTCCAAGCCTCGCGCCAGCCGGTTGGCGACGACCCGCCCCCGCTCTATTCGATCGGCGACCTCGCGGCCGAGTTCGCGATCTCGCCGCGGGCGATCCGGTTCTACGAGGACCAGGATCTGTTGCGCCCGCAGCGCATCGGGGGAAACCGGGTCTACAACCACCGCGACCGCGCGCGGCTGGTCCTGGTCTTGCGCGGCAAGCGGCTCGGATTCAGCCTCGCCGACATCAAGGAGATGCTCGACCTCTACGACGTCGATTCCGGGCATGTCGAGCAGCTGCGCGTGGCGCTCGCCAAGGGCCGGGAGCGGATCGCCGAGCTCGAGCGCCAGCGGGCCGAGATCACGCAGATGCTGAGCGAGCTCCGCGAGCTCGAGAGGTTGGTCGCGTCCCGGCTCCAGGAAAAAGTGCCACACGGCGCCGCCTCGGGCGGCCGCCAGGAAGGAGACAACTCGTGAAGAGCGTGGTCATCGCGGGCTATGCCCGCTCGCCGTTCCATTTCGCCAAGAAGGGCGCGCTCGCGCGCGTACGGCCCGACGAGCTCTGCGCGCAGGTGATCTCCGCGCTCGTCGAGCGCACCAAGCTCGACCCCGCCGACATCGAGGACGTGATCGTGGGCTGCGCCATGCCCGAGGGCGAGCAGGGCCTCAACGTGGCGCGGCTCATCAGCTTCCTCGCGCACCTGCCGATCACCGTGGCGGGCACCACGGTCAACCGCTTCTGCGGCTCCTCCATGCAGGGGATCCACATGGCCGCGGGTGCCATCCAGCTCGACGCCGGCGAGGCCTTCATCTGCGCCGGGGTCGAATCCATGACCCGCATCCCCATGGGCGGCTTCAATCCGAGCCCGCATCCCGGCCTCGCCAAGGATTTTCCCGCGGCCTACATGTCGATGGGCCAGACCGCCGAGAACGTCGCGCGCAAATACCAGGTGACGCGCAAGGATCAGGACGCCTTCGCTGTCTCGAGCCACAAGAAGGCGGCGGCGGCGCAAGCCGCCGGCAAGCTCGCGGGCGAGATCGTCGCGATCAAAGCGAAGGACGGCGCCATCGACAAGGACGGCTGCATCCGGCCGGACACCTCCGAGCAGGCGCTCGCGGCGCTGCAGCCCGCTTTCGACCAGGCGGGATCCGTCACCGCCGCGACCTCGTCCCCGCTCACCGACGGCGCCTCGGCCGTGCTGGTCTGCACCGAGGACTACGCCAGGCGGCACAAGCTCGAGCCCCTGGCGCGGCTCAAGTCGATCGCGGTCGCGGGATGCGCGCCCGACATCATGGGGATCGGCCCGGTGGTCGCCAGCCGGAAGGCGCTCGACCGCGCCGGCCTCAAGATCAAGGACATCGACGTCATCGAGCTCAACGAGGCCTTCGCCTCACAGGCGCTGGCCTGCATGCGCGAGCTCGGCATTCCCGAGGAGAAGGTGAACCTCGACGGCGGCGCCATCGCGCTCGGCCATCCCTTGGGCGCCACCGGCGCGCGCATCGCGGGCAAAGCCGCCCAGCTTCTGAAGCGCGAGCGCAAGCGCTATGCGCTTGCCACCCAATGTATCGGCGGCGGCCAAGGCATCGCCACCATCCTCGAGGCGGTATGAGAGTGCCCCGCGCCAAGCGCTCGCTGCCCGCGTCGCTCAACGTCGGTAGCATCACGGCGAAACCCGCGTGCAATGATCGTTCGTCCGCGCAGCGGCACGACCCCACCTCACCTTGCCTCTCCGCCCCTGAGGGGCGGAGAGGGACTCCTAACACGGAGCTCGCACGATGAGCGTAATTAGCAAAGTGGCGGTGCTGGGCTCGGGGGTCATGGG
>DATMMM010000448.1:0-7849 GCA_035569735.1 Allostellaceae bacterium
CAACGTCGCCTCCGGTGCCTCCTCGGTGCGCGGCATCCCCAACCGCTTCGCCTACGGCACCAGCAAGGCCGCGGTGATCGGGCTCACCAAATCCGTGGCGGCCGATTTCATCAGAGAGGGCATCCGCTGCAACGCCATCTGTCCCGGCACCATCGCGACACCCTCGCTCGACGAGCGCATCGCGGCGCGCGGCGATATCGAGCAAGCCCGCAAGGCCTTCGTGGCGCGTCAGCCCATGGGCCGCCTCGGCACCGCCGAGGAAGTCGCGGCACTCGCGCTTCACCTCGCGAGCGACGAATCCGGCTTCACCACCGGCGCAATCCACATCATCGACGGCGGATTCAGTCTCTGATCCGCCCATAACAACGGGAGCAAATTCCATGAAATTGTTGCGCTTTGGGCCGATGGGCCAGGAGAAGCCGGGCATCCTCGATCGCGACGGCCGCATCCGGGATCTCTCCGGTACGGTCTCCGACATCGGGCCCGAGGCGATCTCGCCCGCGAGCCTCGACAAGCTGCGCCGGATGGATCCCGCGACGCTCCCGGCGGTGGCGGGCACGCCGCGCATCGGGCCCTGTGTCGCGCGGGTCTCGAAGCTGCTCTGCGTCGGCCTGAACTACCGCCTGCACGCGCAGGAGACGGGCGCGCCGATCCCGAAGGAGCCGATCCTCTTCATGAAGGCGACGACCGCCATCAGCGGCCCCAACGACGACGTGGTGATCCCCAAGAACTCCAAGAAGACCGATTGGGAGGTCGAGCTCGGCATCGTGATCGGCACCAAGGCGCAATACGTCTCCGAGGCGGATGCGCTCCGGCACGTGGCGGGCTATTGCATCGTCAACGACGTCTCCGAGCGCGAATTCCAGATCGAGCGCGGCGGCCAGTGGTCCAAAGGGAAGAGCTGCGACACCTTCGCGCCGATGGGGCCCTACCTCGTCACCTCCGACGAGGTGCCGGATCCCCAGGCGCTCGACCTCTTCTGCGAGGTGAGCGGCCAGCGCGTCCAGGGCAGCAACACCAGCGACATGATCTTCACGGTGAAGCAGCTGGTGAGCTATGCCAGCCAGTTCATGACCCTGCTGCCGGGCGACGTGATCCCCACCGGCACCCCCTCGGGGGTCGGCCTGGGCATGAAACCGCCACGCTTCCTGAAGCCGGGCGACACCATGCGGCTGGGAATTGCCGGGTTGGGCGAGCAACGCCAACGGGTGGTGGCTTACGCAAGCTGAGCCGCGGCGGGGAACCGTACGGAGACAGTGGCATTCTAGCAACACAAGCCAAGAAGTCGCGATTTAGCGCCGTTTTCTCTGTAGCGGCGCTGGCGCGGCGGATTAAATTGGCGTTATGCTCAACCGTTCGTAGGCCGTCCTCAGAGGATCCATGTACGACCGCCGCCCCGGATTCTTCCGGAATGATGATGCCCAGACCGGCCAGCGCGCCGAGGGCAAAGTTAAATGGTTCAACGCGACGAAAGGCTTCGGCTTCGTGACATTCACGGACGGATCCCAAGACGCCTTCTTACCGATGGCTGTCCTGAGGCGCGCCGGCTATGAGGATGTGCGCGAAGGTGCCGGCATCACCTGCGAGGTGGGTGCTGGCGCCAAAGGGCCGCTGGTCCTGAGCGTGCTCAATGTCGACATGAGCACCGCTGTCACCGGGAACTCCGGCGGCGGTCGCCCGCGCGGCGAGGGCTATGGCGGGTACGGCGGAGGCGGGGGCGCGCCCTCGCGTCCCGCTGGGCCTGCCACCACCTTGGAGGGGGCCGTCAAGTGGTTCGAGCCTGACAAAGGCTACGGGTTCATCTCTCCGGACGGCGGCGGCAAGGATATCTTCATCCACATCACCGCGTTGCGCCGGAGCGGGGTCAACTCGCTCGGTCCCGGCCAGCGGGTGCGCGTCGACGTGGTGGACGGCCGCAAGGGCTTGGAAGCCGATCGCGTCACGCTGATCTGAGCCTCGCTCACCGGCGCTCCCGGCGCCGGCCATCTCCGAGCGGGCCTCGAGAGCAAATCGCTCAGGCCCGTCTCGCTTCCCCGGTGGAGGACGCGTTGGAACTGCACGACACCCTCAGGACCTACCGTCTGTTTGCGGGCTCCTACGATCTCGTCTTCGGTCCGATCTTTCATCCGGGACGCCGCGCGGCGGTCGAGGTCGCGAACAACCGGCCGAACCAGCGCATCCTCGAGGTCGGCGTCGGCACCGGTCTTTCCTTGCCGCATTTCCGCGCCGACGCGCGCGTCACCGGCATCGACGTCTCCAAGGAGATGCTCGACAAGGCGCGACGCAGGGTCGAGCGCAACGGCTTGAAGCACGTCGAGGCGCTCTTGGAGATGAACGCCGAAGCGACGAGCTTCGAGGACAGCGCCTTCGATGCCGTGCTCGCGCTCTATGTCGCCTCGGTGGTGCCGGATCCCGCACGCTTCGTGGCGGAGATGCGGCGCGTCTGCAAGCCCGGCGGCACCATCGTGATCGTCAACCACTTCACCAGCGCCAACCCGGCCATGCGCTGGCTCGAGAAGCGCCTGGCGCCGCTCGCCGGCAAGATCGGCTTCCACGCCGACTTCCCGCTCGACAGCTTCCTCGCCGCCGGCCGCCTGCGCACCCGCGAGGTGCGGCCCAGCAATATGTTCGGCTATTGGAAGCTGCTGCGCTGCGTCAACGAGAAGTGAGGCGATTGCGCCCGCGATCGCTTTCTCAGAGCAGCTCCGGGTCGAAGGCCACCACCGCACCGGCGCCGGTAATCGCGGGGAGCAAGCCCGGCACGCCCGCGAGCTGATGCTCCGCGAAGAAGCGCGCGATCACCAGCTTCGCCTCGAAGAAGCCGGCTTGGCTGTTGCGCGTGGCGAGCGCCTCTTGCGCAGCGAGGCCGCCCTTGGCGAGGAGCCAGCCGCCGGCGACCGTGCCGAGCATCCGGAGATAAGGCACTGACGCCGCGAGCGCGCGCGGCATGTCGCTAGCGAGAGTGTCCGCCATCCAGTCGGTCGCGGTCGCGAGCGTATCGAGCCCGGCCGCGAGGTGGCGGCGGATTTCGGCGAGATCGTCGCCGGGCGCGGTCGCGAGCTCTTGGTCGAGCCCGCGCATCTCCGCGATGAACTCCTTCGCGGCCGCGCCGCCGTCGCGGCCGAGCTTCCGCGCCACCAGATCGTTCGCCTGGATGCCGTTGGTGCCTTCGTAGATCGGCGCGATGCGGGCGTCGCGCAGGTGCTGGGCGGCGCCGGTCTCCTCGACATAGCCCATGCCGCCGTGGACCTGCACGCCGGTCGAGGCGATCTCGACGCCCAAGTCCGTGCACCAGGCCTTCACCACGGGGATCAGGAGATCGACGCGCCTCTGCTGGCGCTCACGCTCGGCGGCATCGGGATGATGCCGCGCGCGGTCGATCCCGCCGGCGACCGTGTAGGTGAGGGCGCGCGCGGCCTCGACGCCCGCGCGCATATCGAGCAGCATCCGGCGGACGTCCGCGTGGTGCACGATCGGCAGCCCATCGGCCTTGGCGCCGGCGGGCCGGCCCTGCACGCGCTGGCGGGCGAAATCGCGCGCCTGCTGATAGGCGCGCTCGGCGATCGCAACGCCTTGCAGCCCGACGTTGAGCCGCGCGTTGTTCATCATGGTGAACATGCATTCCATGCCGCGGTTCGGCTCGCCCACGAGATAGCCCACGGCGCCGCCGCGGTCGCCATAGGCCATGACGCAGGTGGGGCTGCCGTGAATGCCGAGCTTGTGCTCGAGGCTGACGCAGCGGAGGTCGTTGTGCTCGCCCAGGCTGCCGTCGGCGTTCACCAGCCGCTTCGGCACGATGAAGAGCGAGATGCCGCGCGTGCCCGCGGGCGCATCCGGAAGCCGCGCCAGCACCATGTGCACGATGTTCTCGGCCATGTCGTGGTCGCCGTAGGTGATGAAGATCTTCTGGCCCGTGATCTCGTAGTGGTCTCCTTTCTTGATGGCGCGCGTGCGCACCGCCCCCACGTCCGAGCCCGCCTGGGGCTCGGTCAGGTTCATCGTCCCGGTCCATTCGCCGGAGATCATCTTCTCGAGATAGAGCCGCTTCTGCTCGGGCGAGCCGTGCGCCTGCAGGAGCTCCACCGCGCCGACGGTGAGCATGGGGCAGAGCGAGAAGCTCAGATTGGCCGAGGTCCACATCTCCAGCACGGCGGTGGCGACCACCTGCGGCAGGCCCTGGCCGCCGTGCGCGGGATCGAAGGGCAGCGAGTTCCAGCCGCCCTCGACGTAATTCCGATAGGCCTCGCTGAATCCCTTGGGCGTGCGCACCACGCCGTTCTCGAGCCGGCTGCGCTCGCGATCGCCGACCGCGTTGAGCGGCGCGATGACGTCGCCGGCAAGCTTGGCGGCTTCATCCAATACCTGGTCGACCAGCTCGGGCGCCGCCTGCTCGCAGCCGGGCAAGCCCGCGATCTCTGCGAGCCCCGAGATTTGGTTGAGCGCGAAGCGCATGTCGGCGAGCGGTGCGGCATAGTCGGACATGGGGCCAGCCTTTCCGAGGTCGCGGCCGCGATCCTATCGGTCCGGCCGGCGCTGTCCAGCGCGCGAGATCGGGACTCGCATTGTCACGCCGCCGGCCTAGTATAGGTTGCGGATGGGGGAGGGCTTTAATGAGTTGGCAGCCGGCGCAGGAACCGAGAGCGAGCGGTGGATCGGGCGCCGGACTCGATGTCGTGATCATTCCGCGCGTGCGCGACCTCGGCGGGTTCGAGGTGCGCCGCGTGCTGCCCGCGGGCGAGCGCCGCACGGTCGGGCCCTTCATCTTCTTCGATCAGATGGGGCCGATCACCTTCAAGGCCGGCACCGGCATCGACGTCCGTCCGCATCCGCACATCGGACTTGCCACCATCACCTACCTGTTCGAAGGCGAGATCCTGCACCGCGACAGTCTCGGCAACGCCCAGGCGATCCGGCCGGGCGAGGTCAATTGGATGACCGCCGGCCGCGGCATCGTGCATTCCGAGCGCACGCCGGAGGCACTGCGCATGGCGCCCTCGCCGGTGTTCGGGATCCAGGCCTGGGTAGCGCTGCCGCGCGCGCAGGAGGAGATGGAACCGAGCTTCGCTCACCACGCCGCCGAGACGCTGCCGATCATCGAGGGCAAGGGCAGCCGGGTCCGGCTGATGATCGGCTCGCTCATGGGCGCCCGCTCGCCGGTCGCGACGGTCTCCGAGATGGTCTATGCCGACGCGACCTTGGGCGCGGGCGCGCGGCTCGCCTTCCCGGTCGAGCACGAGGAGCGCGCGATCTACGTGGTGAAAGGCGTCATCGACATCGCAAGCCGCTCCTTCGGCGCGAGCCAGCTCCTGGTGCTGAAGCGCGGCGTGGAGGCGGCCGTGGTGGCGCCGCAGGGCGCGCGCCTCCTGCTCCTCGGCGGCGCCGCGATGGACGGCGTCCGTCACATCTGGTGGAATTTCGTCTCCAGCTCCCAGCAGCGCATCGATCAGGCCAAGGCCGACTGGAAAGCCGGCCGCTTCCCCAGCGTCCCCGGCGAGACCGAGTTCATTCCGCTGCCGGAGTGACTCAAGGCATTGCCAATTGCGGAGGGTTTGGCTTCCTGGGTGCATCGAATTGGCTTTCCACCGACACACGCCCACTGATCTCATTCGATAAATCGGCTCTGCTTTCCCAATTTGCGATTTTCGTGGGATCCACCCCGTGGCGGTTGGGACGCGGTGCTGCCGAGCTCCGCGGGCGGAGGCCGCAACGGGCTCCACGGCGTCGCCGCCTTGGCGCCCTGCTGCGCGTTCAACCGCTTTGCCGCACTCTGCGCCGCGCTCGCCATCTCTCGCTCCTCTGCCGATCAGGGCTCGACACAAGACAATTCCCGTCGATCGACAGCTGACCATAGGATTGTTCAGGCGCGCTTAACAAAAGCGATGCCCGTCCTTCGACACGCGCCCCTTCGGGCCGCGCTAGGAGCCGTTCCCGAGTCGGTGGAAGCATCCCCTTCACCCGTCGTCCGGCGATCCGCTTTGCGGCTCGCCCGAAGGGTCGCGCGTCGCAGCGCGACCGAACGACCGGCTAAGCTCGCTCACGCTCGCTAGTCTAAGCCTACGCAACCGTCTCCCCCGCGTCGGGGGTATAGGAATACCCGCTTCACCGGGGAGTAAGCATCGTTCGCGGTAGCGACTTCGTTGCTTTTGCCTCTGAATGCACGATCGCGGCAAAGGCTTCAGCCACGGGCGACATCCTGCGATAGGCAAGAGCCAGTTCGAACGTGATCGGCGTCCCGGTCCCATAGAGTTCGCGAAAGACCACTCCTCGGCGACCCTCGACGCCGAAAGAGCGGGTCGTCAACGTGATGCCTAACCCGCCCGCAACGAGACTCACGATGGTATCCATCTGGACCGCTTCCTGGACAATCCGTGGCGTGAAGCCTGCTTGCGAGCACGCAGCGACAACGCGCCCGTGCAAGCCAGGCCCTTCGCGGCGCGGGTACAGGAGCCATGATTCATCCGAGAGATCGGAAAGGCGCGGCCGCCTGCGTTGTGTCAGCGGGTGATCCTCCGGAAGCGCAGCGACCAGAACATCCGTGAAGAGGTCTTCAGTCGTAATTCCCTCGACCCCCAGCAAAGGAGGCACAACGAAGCACAAATCCGCCCTGCCAGCCATAAGAGCCGCCACCTGCTCCGCTGTCGTCGCCTGCCTTAGTTCGAGTTCGACCTCAGCGTGCCGCACCCGAAATACGCGCAGCACGCGCGGCAGCAGGTCATGAGCGGAACCTGCCCCAACGAACATAATGCGCAATGAACCGACGAGCCCTTCTCCTGCACGCCTTGTCACGTGGATAGCATGATCCGCCTGGGCGATAGCTCGACGGGCTTCCTCTAGGAAGATCAGCCCGGCTTCGGTAAGCCTCCTGACACGGTTCGAGCGCTCCAGGAGTCTCGTGCCTAATTCCTGCTCTATCTTCCTTATGGCGGCCGTCAGCGGCGGCTGCGCCATGTGAAGGCGCTCCGCAGCGCGACGGAAGCTTAGTTCCTCTGCCACTGCCACGAACTGGCGGAACTGCCGCAATTCGATCAAGCCGCCTCCTGAGCGTGATACATGCATTGTATCACGACAGCATCACCTTAGTATTTGAGCTATCGACAGGAGAGGACGATGCTGCCGTCCGACAGCGGAGCGGAACCGTGCAGCATAGAGAGCATGGGCCACGTTGGTCCCTCCCGATCTACCTCGTGGCTTGCACCTGGGTAAGTGTGCTCTCGACGGACCTGTATGCTCCGAGCCTCTCCCATCTGCCCGACCTGCTTGGCACGACCGACCGGCTCGCAGCTATGACGATGAGCTTCAACTTGGCCGCGTTTGCGATCGCTCAGTTAGTTCATGGAGCGCTTGCGGACCGGTTCGGGCGGCGTGCGATGCTGTTGGCAGGCATGACCGGATTTGCGATTGCAAGCGTCCTTTGTGCAATGGCTCCCTCTATCGAGGCCCTGATCGCCGGCCGGTCCCTTCAGGGTCTTCTAAGCAGCGTTCCGTCGGTCGTCGTTCTGGTGCTGATCCACGAGCTTTACGGAGCCGGCCGGGCCGTCCGAATCCTCGGATTTCACGGCATGGCGGTCGGCATAGCACCTATCGTTGGTCCGTTGATTGGAGGGTTCGTCTACATCACGCTCGGCTGGAGGGCGAATTTTTGGCTGCTGGCCGTGTTCGCGGCCTTGGTAGCAGTTTTGGTGCTGCGCAATGTCCCCGAGACCCTTGCAAAACCGGTCCCACTAAACCCGGCCGCGACCATGCGAAACTACGTCGCCGTCATAATGAGATTGGAGGTGCTGGCGCATCTGCTGCCGCTCGCGGCATCCTTCGGAGTGCTCTTCGCGTTCGTAACCGCCGGGCCGTTCCT
>DATMMM010000449.1:0-5393 GCA_035569735.1 Allostellaceae bacterium
CCGACCCGAATGCTCTCGACGTCGGTGATCAGATTGAGGGGACCGGGCTGGAGCATGGCAGCCGTGCGCGTTCGAAGGACGCTTTGGGCCGGCACCATAGCGGCACTGGATGCGACCCGATAGGCTCTCGCGTCATGGCCGTGCTCCTGAGATCGCCGAGATCCGCCCTGGGGGCCGCCATTCTGGGCCTATGCCTGATCGCGGCCGCTTTGGCCTCGGCTCAGGAGCGCTCCGCGAGCGTGCGCAGCGTCGCCGACCGGCAGCCCGTCATCGCGCAGCACGACATGGTGGCAGCGGCCAATCCGCTGGCGGCGGCAGCGGGCCGCGAGATCTTGCGCCGGGGCGGCAGCGCGATGGACGCCGCGATCGCAACGCAGCTGGTGCTCAACCTGGTCGAGCCGCAGTCCTCGGGGATCGGCGGCGGCGCGTTCCTGCTCTATTGGTCCGAGCGCGACCGCCGCGTCGAGAGCTATGACGGCCGCGAGACCGCGCCCTCAGCGGCGCGCCCCGACCGCTTCCTTGGGCCCACCGGGGCGCCGCTCGACTTCGTGGACGCGATGATCGGCGGCCGGTCCGTCGGCGTGCCCGGCACGCTCAGGATGCTCGCGCTGGCGCACCGCAAGCACGGGCGATTGCCCTGGGCGCAGCTTTTCGAGCGCGCGATCCATCTCGCCGAGGACGGCTTTGCGATCTCGCCCCGGCTCCACGGCATGCTGGCCAGGGAGACATACCTCGGCCGGTTCGAGCCCGCGCGCAGCTATTTCTATGGCGCCGACGGCGCTCCAAAACCCGAGGGCACGCGGCTCCGCAATCCCGCCTTCGCGGCGACGCTGCGGGCGATCGCGGAGCGCGGGCCCGACGGGTTCTATACCGGCGCCATCGCCGCGGACATCGTGGCGGCGGTGACCCATGCGCCGGCGAGCCCCGGCGATATCTCGCTCACGGACCTCGCGGACTATCAAGCCAACGAGCGGCCACCGGTCTGCGGGCAATATCGGCGCTACCGGATTTGCGGCATGGGCCCGCCGAGCTCCGGCGGTTCCACCGTGCTGGAGATCCTGGGCCTGCTCGAGCGCTTCGATCTCCGGCGCTTGAAGCCGATGTCCGGAGAGGGTGTGCACCTCTTCGCCGAGGCGTCTCGCCTTGCCTATGCCGATCGCGACCGCTACCTCGCCGACAGCGATTTCATCTCCGTGCCGTTGGCCGGCCTGATCGACCGGCATTATCTCGCCCTGCGCTCGCGGCTGATCGATCCACGGCAGGATCACGGCCACGCCGAGCCGGGATCGCCAGCCGCCTCGCATGCGAGCCTCCAGCGCAAAGGCGAGAGCCTCGACCTCCCCTCCACGAGCCATCTGGTGGTGGTCGATGCCGCCGGCGACGCGGTTTCCATGACCACGACGATCGAGCACGAGTTCGGCTCGCGCGTCATGGTGGACGGCTTCCTGCTCAACAACGAGCTCACGGATTTCTCGTTCCGCCCGGAGGTCGACGGCCAGCCGGTGGCGAACCGCGTCGAGCCCAGCAAGCGGCCGCGCAGCTCGATGGCGCCCACGCTGGTGTTCGGCCCCGACGGCAAGCTGCTGCTCGCGATCGGCTCGGTGGGCGGGGCGGAGATCATCAATTACGTCGCCCTCACGCTGATCGCCGTGCTCGACTGGGGTTACGACGTCCAGGCCGCGATCGATCTGGTCCATGTCAGCAACCGCAACGCCGATACGGATGTCGAGCCGGGCCCTGCCGGCGATGCGCTCGCGGAGGAGCTTCGCGCTCGCGGCCATGTGATCGCGCGGCGCGTACTGGAGAGCGGTTCGCAGGGGATCATGCGCAGGAAGCGCGGGCTCGAGGGCGGCGCCGATCCGCGCCGCGAGGGCGTGGCGCTCGGCGATTGACTGCTTGCCCGCCGGGGGTCCGCCGTTAGACTGCGCCGCCATGGCCGACAATCCCGCCGAGCGCCCGACCGTCACCCTGCTGCCGGGCCATCAGAAACGCGCGCTGCACGGGCACCCCTGGATCTTCTCGAACGAGGTCCAGATGGATGCCGCCGCCAAGGCATTGGCGCCCGGGAGCCTGGTCACGCTCAAGACCGGCGACGGGCGCGCGCTCGGTGTCGCCACCTTCAATCCGCATACGCTGGTGGCGGCGCGCCTGCTCGATCGCGACGCCGGACGGCGCATCGACCGGGAGTTCCTCGCCAAGCGCCTGCGACGCGCGCTTGCGATCCGCGAGCGGCTCTACGGCGAGCCCTACTATCGCCTGATCCACGCCGAGGCCGACGGGATCCCCGGCGCGGTGGTGGACCGGTTCGGCGACGTCGCGGTGGTGCAACTGAATACGGCCGGCATGACGCGGCTGGAGCCAGAGTTCCTGGGAGCGCTCGAATCCGTGCTGGCGCCAAGGGCGATCGTGCTGCGCAACGACAGCCCCGCGCGGGCGCTCGAAGGACTTGGTGAGGAAGTGCGGGTGGCATTTGGCGACGTCGCGGGCACCGTGGAGGTGCGCGAGAACGGCGCGCGCTTCGAGGCCGATCCGCTCGGCGGGCAGAAGACCGCTGGTTCTACGACCAGCGGGACAACCGGCGTTTCGTGGCAAGGCTCGCCAAGGACGCGCGCGTCCTCGACCTCTATTGCTTCGCCGGCGGATTTGCGATCGAGGCAGCGGTGGCAGGCGCGGCCGCCGTCACCGGGATCGACCGCTCGGAGCCCGCGCTGGCGCTCGCCCAGCGGTCGGCGGCGCTCAACGGTGTCGGCGAGCGCTGCCAGTTCCGGCGCGGCGAGGCCTTCGCGGAGCTGCAGAGCCTCGCGAGCGCCGGCGAGCGGTTCGACCTCGTGATCGCCGACCCGCCGGCCTTCGTCAAATCCAAGAAGGATCTGGGTGCGGGATTGCGCGGATACCGAAAGCTCGCCCGGCTTGCCGCGGGTGTGGTGGCGCCGCAGGGCTATCTATTCCTCGCCTCGTGCTCGCACAACGTGAGCGCCGAGGATTTCTGGGAAGCGGTGCGGCGCGGCCTCGAGGACGCCAGCCGGAGCGCGCGGCTTCTGCTGAGCGCCGGCGCCGCCCCCGATCATCCCGTGCATCCGCACCTGCCGGAATCCGCCTATCTGAAGGCGCTGGTGCTGGCGCTCGACTGAGAGCGTGCGCATCCTCCTGATCAATCACGAGTACACGATCAGCGGCGCGAGCCTGCTGATGCTCCGGCTCGCGCGTCACCTGCGCGACAGCGGACGGTCCTGCGACACGATGTCGATCCTGAGCCAGGACGGGCCGGTGCGCGAGCAATACGCGGCGCATGGCATTCGCCACGTGATGACCGCTGACTTCGCCGATTACGGCGTGGTGATCTGCAATACCATCTTCGCCGCCGCCATCGTGTCGCCCGCGGCGAAATTCGCCAAGACGGTCTGGTGGATCCATGAGGGCGGGAACGGGCTCGATCACATCCTCCGCGCGCCATTGGATTGGCCCGCCTTCCAGGATGCGACAGCGATCGTCTTCCAGACGGAGTTCCAGCGCGACGGACTCTATCGGCGCTTCCTCGGAGATCGCGGGCGGCCGTTCGTGATACCCGTCGGCGTCGATGTCCCGGCGGCCGGGCCAAGCATCGCCAAGACGCGGCCGCTCCGGATTGTCTCGGTCGGCACGATCGATCCGCGCAAGCGCCACGGCGATCTCATTCACGCCGTCGACGCGCTGCGCCGCGACGACGTCGAGTGCGTGATCATCGGCAAGTATTATTGGCTCGACGAGGGCGCGCGCCGCATCGCCTTGGGCAAGGCCGACCGCTTCAAGATCTTCGAGGCTTCGAACGACGAAACGCTGGCCTGGCTGCGCTCGGCGGATCTCTTCTGCCTGCCCTCGCAAGCGGAATCTCAGCCGGTTTCCATCCTGGAGGCGGCGGCGCTCGCGAAGCCGCTGGTCCTCACCAGCCTTCCGTCCTACCGGGGAATTTGGCTGCACGGGAGCAATTGCCTGTCGGTTCCCGTCGCCGATGTCGGCGGTCTCGCGAAAGCGCTGTCGGATTTGCTCGAGAACGCCGAGCTCAGCCGGCGGCTGGGCGACGCTGCCCGCGCGACCGCCAATCAATTCACCGAAGCCGCCTTCCTCGCCCGCTTCGACGCGATGCTCGAGGCGATCGGATAGGCGACGGCGTCAGCGGCTGTGCGCCCGCTCGGCCGGCGAGGGAGCGGCGCCCAGCACGGGCGCGCGCCGGGCCTCCACCGCCGGAGCGCCGACGCGCGGCAGACTCAGGCGAAAGAGCGTGCCGTGCTGCGTGCTCTCGCTCAAGACGATATCGCCGCCATGAGCGCGCATGACTTCGCGGACGATCGCCAGACCGAGCCCGGTGCCGCCCGGCCGGGCCGAGCCCGCGAACGGCTGGAACAAGTTGGCGAGGGCCTTGGGCGGCAGGCCCGGCCCATCGTCCCGGATCTCGATCGCGGTGTGGCCGTTCTCCGCCTCGGCGCTTATGGCGATGTTGTGCGCGCCCGCTTCAGTGGCGTTCCGGAGCAGGTTCATCAGCACGCGGTGCAGCTGCTCGCGATCCGCCTCCACGGCGAGATCCGGCGGCACCCGATCGAGCAGCAGCGGCCGCTCGCCACCCTTGAGCTCTAGGAGGTCTGCGAGTTCCTCGATCATCGAGGCCAGTAGAAAGCGCTGCAGCCGCAAGGGCGGCGCGCCTTCACGGGTGAAGTTGAGCGTGCCGCTGCAGAGCGCGACCGCCCGATCGATGGCGTCGAGCAACCGCGGTGCCGCGCGCTTGACCTCCGGAGCCTCGCTGCCGGCCAAGCTGTCGGAGACCAGTCGCGCCGTCGATAGGATGTTGCGGAGATCGTGGTTGATCTTCGTGACCGCGGTGCCGAGCGCCGCGAGCCGAGCGCTGTGGCGGAGCGCCTGGCGCACGGTCTCCTGGAGCTGGGCCAACTCACGCTCGGCCACGCCGATCTCGTCGTCGCGCGCACTCGGGTGGATCACTCGCGAGGCATCTTCGGGATTCTCCCGAAATGCCGTCATGCTCAGGGTGATCCGGCGCATGGGCGCCACCAGCAGCGACCTCAGGCTGAGGAATACGAGCGCCGCCGTAATCAGCGAGATCACGATGGAGAGGCCGAGAATGCGGCCGCCAAACTCCCACATCTCCGTGCGCATGGGCCCTTCGCCCAGCAGCACTTCGACCACCACGTTCCGCTCTTTGGGCGAGGTATCGAGCACGCGCAGGATGACGTCACCCGTGCGCCCCAGCGTCGCCAGCGCATCGCCGATCAATTGGAAGAAGCCAGCATCGCGGAGATCGTAGGTGCGGTCGACCGTGGGCGGCATGTCGCTGGCGATCATGAGCGCGGACTGGTTGGGAAGATGCAGCACGATCCCGCTCGCGCCCACGTGGTACAGCAGCT
>DATMMM010000450.1:0-3540 GCA_035569735.1 Allostellaceae bacterium
CGTCGCGTCCGTCGCGAATGACGTGAATGAACCGTGCCTGGGGAAACCAGCTTCGAATAACATCGAAGCGCCGCACATTTTCGGGGGTCTTGTCGGCCCAGACCGACTTGCCGCTTCGCACGAGACATAAAGTGCGGAAGCGCTCAATGAACTCAACCTGTGTTCGGCTGACACGCTTACATTCCAGGATTTCTTGCTCGGTAAAGCCAAAGCGACGCGCCAGATCCCGCGCTCGAGTGATGCGTTCGAGAAAAACCGTGCTTTCCGGTCCACAGAATATAGAGGGATGCCGATCCAGCACACGGCGAAGCAATGTCGTGCCGCTGCTGCCACAGCCGCCGATGACAACCGGCGCTATCGTCGAGGGCTGTATGCCCCGCAGTCGTCTCATCATCTCCCAGCGGTGCCGATTGCTCAACAGACCCACACCAAGACTCATTGTTCTTTGCTCTTCCTCTGGTTGCTCGCCCCCGACCTGCAGCCCGGGCGATTCACCCCCTGCATTGGGACTCTGACAGTTCTATGACATGTATGTTAGACATATCTCCGTGCTCGTGAAGCGAAGGCGCAGCGCCAAAAGCGCGAGGTAGAATCGAGCCCCTCCTAGAGCAGACCTGGCCCAAGCCGAGACGCACGTCACCAACGGCGTGGAACATATTCGGCGCCAGCATGAGATAGTCGCTGAGCACTCGCGGAGATTTCAGACTGAGACAGAGTCCGGATTTCAGACCGAGACGGTGTCCGCGGTCATTAACATTCTGATTTAATTGGTGCCCCTGGAGGGACTTGAACCCCCACGCCCTTGCGAGCAACAGATTTTGAGTCTGCCGCGTCTACCATTCCGCCACAGGGGCTGCTCCGCGTGGCCGCGGCACTATAGCGGCGAGGGGTAGGCGGTCAATCGAGGCGGCGCGCCGCTGTCCCGGGCCCGCCTCTTGCGCGCACGCCGTCCCTCGGGCTAGATCGCGCGCCGCCGGATGGGGCCGCCTCCGGGGGTCCAGCCAAACGGCACGCGGAGCCGCCTTGCTCGAACGCATCATCGCCCCCGTCGCCTCCTTCATCATCGCGACCATCTCCACCTTGGGCTATGGCGGGATTGTCGTGCTGATGGCGATCGAGTCCGCCTGCATCCCGCTGCCCTCCGAGATCATCATGCCGTTCTCGGGGTATCTGGTCTCCACCGGCCGCTTCAACCTGGCGCTGGTCGCCACCGCCGGCGCCATCGGCTGCAATGTCGGATCCACGGTGGCTTACGCGATCGGCTATCTCGGCGGCCGGCCGCTGGTGGAGCGCTGGGGCAGTCTCGTGCTGATGGGCCGGCGCGAGCTCGCGCTGGTCGACTGGTTCTTCGAGCGCTTCGGCAGCCTCGCGGTCTTCATCGGCCGCCTGCTGCCGGTGGTGCGCACCTTCATCGCGCTCCCCGCGGGCATCGCCCGCATGCCGCAGGTGAAATTCCAGGTCTATACGTTCCTGGGATCCTGGCCCTGGTGCTACGCCCTCGCCTATGTCGGCGAGCGGCTCGGCGAGAGCTGGAACACCGATCCCCGGCTCAAGGAGATCATGCACCGTTTCGACGGCGTCATCGTCGGCGTTATCGTCATCCTGGCCGTCTGGTACGTGTGGGCGCATGTGAGGCACCGCACGCGTGAGAAGGAGTGACCGCGCCACCATGACCGCCGTCCGCCCGGTGCTCCTCATCGTGCTCGCCGCCGGCATCGCGGTGGCAGGCGGCGCGCTGCTGTTCCAGTACGTCGGCGGCTTGCAGCCCTGCGAGCTCTGCCTCGCGGAGCGATGGCCTTATTACGGGGCGATCGCAGTGGCGGCGGTGGCGCTGGCCGCCGGTGAGCGCGGCGCGGTCTGGTGGGTGGGCCTGCTCGCGCTTATCTTTCTGGGGAGCGCCGGGCTTGCCGCCTACCACGTCGGCGTCGAGCAGCATTGGATCGCGGGGCCGACCGCCTGCACGGGCGGCGCCAGCGGCGCCAAATCGGCGGAGGAGCTGATGAAATTCCTGACCGAGCAGCAGCCCACGCGGTGCGACGAGGTGCAGTGGTCGCTGGCGGGGCTCTCGCTCGCGGGCTGGAACCTCCTGATCTCGCTGGCCCTCCTCGCCGTCACCGCGATCGGATTTGCCAGGCTCCGCAGGGGCGCGGCATGACCGCGCCCCCGCGCCTTCCCGGCGATCCCTCGCCCGAGGACGCGGTCGAGCGCATGATCCGCGTCGACCACGCCGGCGAGTTCGGCGCGGTGCGCATCTACGAGGGCCAGCTCGCCGTGCTGGGCCACTCGGAGGCAGGCCACGTCATCCGCGAGATGGCCGAGCAGGAGCGCCGCCACCTCGAGCGCTTCGAGAGGCTGGTGCGCGAGCGCCGCGTGCGGCCGACCGCGCTCTCGCCGCTCTGGCATGTCGCGGGCTATGCGCTCGGTGCAGCGAGCGCGCTCCTGGGCGAGCGCGGCGCGATGGCCTGCACGGTCGCGGTCGAGGAGGTGATCGACGAGCATTACCGCCGCCAGGCCGAGAGCCTCGGCGAGGACGAGGCGCCGCTGCGCCAGACCATCGAGGAGTTCCGCGCCGACGAGCTCGCGCACCGCGATCTCGCGCTCGCGCACGACGCCCGCACCGCGCCCGCGCACGATCTCCTCACCGCCGCGGTCAAGGCGGGCTCCCGCATCGCCATCTGGCTTTCGACGCGGATCTGATCGCCGGAGCCGGGGCAACGGTTTCTTCAGCAAATGTGGGTATAGCGATGCTTGAGGTCGCATGCCGACACCGCACCAGAACACACAACCGTCTGCGTCCACTGAAGAGGACGCGCGCCGACTCGCGTTCCGCGCGTTTTTCCGCGAAATGCGAGGCACACGGCTAGGCCTCAGCATCCGCATCGCGATCGGGTCTCTGCTCCTTCCGGGGCTCTACACATTGGTTATCTCTACCATAAACCCTTCGCTCCGCGACCCCTGGGTCGCAGCGACGCGGTCTCTGACAAGAGCAATCGCTCATCTGACGCTAACCCCGAATTCCGCAGGCGCCAATCTCTCGCTCCGGGGATTCGGCGATCGATCGCCGTTGGTCAGCCACATCCTCGCCGCTCAATGGCTGTTATTCGGGCTGCAATTCTTCGTCGCCGCCGCCCTCATGCTGCCTGAGCGTGCTCGGCTACGAGCCGCTTTCGCTGCCTCTCGTGCCGCCTATCGGCAACCACGGCCCAACGGCGTCGGATGGGTCGTCCGGCTTCTCGTCTTGATACTTGTGGTCGTCGTATTGATTTGGTGGCCATTGTTTGCGGGCTCACCCGGTGCATCGGGGATTGGCATCGACTTCGCCGTCGACGATTTGGGACTACTCTTCCCTGGGCTGGTCATGATGCTGGGGTGGTGGTGCACACTCTATTTCATTTGGCTGCGCCTGCTCGCGCTATCAGCACCCGACGGCAGAACTGGCAAGGAACTTGCTGCCAAGAGCACGCCAACGGACGGCTCCCGACACTGAGCCGCGGGAAATATACCTGTGCGCTTCTCAGCCCATACACCCCTTGCTAGAAT
>DATMMM010000451.1:0-8524 GCA_035569735.1 Allostellaceae bacterium
TTCGCGGGGCCGCTGGCGGGCGGCCAGTCCCGGCGCATGGGCGGCGGCGACAAATGCCTGCTGGCGCTTGGGGCGAAGCCGATCCTGGCGCATGTGATCGAGCGCGCGCGGCCGCAGGTGGGGGCGCTCGCCCTCAACGCCAACGGCGATGCCGCGCGGTTCCGCGAGTTCGGCCTTCCCGTGGTGCCTGACGGCGTCGCGGGATTCGCGGGGCCGCTCGCAGGCGTGCTCGCGGGCCTCGATTGGGCCGCGGGCGCGGCGCCCGGCGCCAAATATCTCGCGAGCTTCGCCACCGACGCGCCGTTCTTCCCGCGCGACCTGGTGCCGCGGCTGATGGCGGCGCTGGGCAACGGGCGCTTCGAGCTCGCCGCGGCGGCCTCGCTCGGCCGCACCCATCCGGTCTTCGGGCTCTGGCCCCTGGGCATCCGCGAGGCGCTCCGGCGGGCGCTCGTCGAGGAGGGCCTGCGCAAGGTCGACGTCTTCACCGCCCGCTATCCGCTGGCAACGGTGGATTTCCCGGTCGGCGAGGTCGATCCGTTCTTCAACACCAATCACCCGGACGACCTTGATGCTGCCCGGCTCCTGATCGCCAGCGCCGGGCCGGCGGATTGAGGGCAGGTAAGGGAGCCTTCACCATTACCGGCTAGGGTTAATCGCGTAGGTAAGGACTCTCGCGACCGGGACAGCGCCGCCGACGCGCGGGAACGCGCGATGGCGTGCAGCTGACGAGACGGGGCACATCCGATGTATTTCAACGAGGAGAGCCTGGAGCAGGCTCGCGAATACGCCAAAGCCGCATTCGAGCGCATGGAGCGGCTGTCGATTCGCCCGGTGCCCACCAATTTCTGCGTGTGGTACGCCTATCACACCGGCAAGACGCCCGAGCTCCGTCACGCCATCGACGGCCTGCTCTCGAGCCAGCAGCCCTTGTCCGAGAGGGCCAACGAGGAGATTTACGAGCGCTTCTTCACGCTCGGGCGCGAGCAGACCGAGCTGCGCGCGGGCATGGCGCGGGTCCAGGAGACCCTCACCCAGCTGGTCTCCAACCTGAGCGAGGCCGGGCAGAGCACCAGCCGGTACAACGCCGCGCTCGCCGAGATCAGCGGCGGCATCGGGGCGGATCCGGCGCCCGACGTGGTGACGACGCTGGTGAAGCGCCTGCTCGACGAGACCGCGGCGATCCAGAACCGGATGCAGCTCCTGGACAACCACGTCACGACCTCGTCCGATACGATTCAGCAGCTGCGCGACCGGCTCGACGGGATGCGCCGCGAGGCGCTCACGGATTCGCTGACGGGGATCGCCAACCGCAAGGCCTTCGACGCCGCGCTCCGGGATGCTGCCCGGCAATCGACGGAGACCGGGACGGAGCTCTCGCTCTTGTTCCTCGACATCGACAACTTCAAGGCCTTCAACGACACCTGGGGCCATCAGGTCGGCGACCAAGCGATCCGCCTCGTCGCGAGGACGCTCAAGGACAACGTGAAGGGCCAGGACCTCCCGTCGCGCTACGGCGGCGAGGAATTCGCGGTGATCCTGCCGCAGACCGCGCTCCGCGACGCCGTCACGCTCGCGAACAAGATCCGCCACGCCTTCGCCGTGCGCAAGCTGGTGAAGAAGGACAGCGGCGAGAGCATCGGCGCGCTCACGGTCTCGATCGGCGTCTCGCGCTACGAGCCCGGAGAGTCGCTCGGCCACTTCCTCGCGCGCGCGGATCGCGCGCTCTACGCCGCCAAGCGCGACGGCCGCAACCGCGTGGTCGCGGAGGACTCGCTGCGCGGCTTGGCGGAGATGGCGGGGGCGAGCTAGGTCAGAAGCCTACAAGCCCGCGTCCTGCGCCGCCACGCGCGCCAGGCCCGACCAGTCCAGGTTCGCCCCGCCGCGCGCGATCGCGCTGATGAAATGGTCGCGCACCAGGCTGCCGACCGGCATCGGCACGGCATGCGTCTCCGCGGCGGCGAGCAGCGAGCGGATATCCTTGAGCCCCAGCGGCATGCTGAAGCCCGCCGGCTGGAATTTCTGCTCGACGATCAAGTCCCCATAGGTCTTGTAGACGGGCGCGGGGAATAGCGAGTTCGTCATCACCTCCACGAAGCGCTGGGGGTCGCCGCCCGATTTGCGGATCAGCGTCGTCGCCTCTCCAAGGCTCTCGATCATCGAGGCGATCAGGAAGTTTCCACAGAGCTTGATCAGGTTGGCGGCGGTCTGGACGGCGCCGACCACGAATGTCCGTTGTCCCATGCCGTCGAATACGGGCTGGCAGCGCGCGATCGGCTCGGGCTCGCCGGCGGCGACGATGAAGAGCTTGCCGGCGGCTGCCGCGTCCGGACGGCCGAACACCGGCGCCGCCACATAATGCTGCCCCGCGGCCCGGTGGGCGTCCGCCAGCCGCTTGGACAAGGCGACCGTGATGGTGCTCATCCCCGCATGAATGGCGCCCCTGCGCAGCGCACGGATCACGCCCTGCTCGCCGAAGACCACCGCTTCTGCCGCGGGATCGTCTGCGAGCATCGTGATCACGAGGTCGCCCCGGCTGGCCTCGGCCGGGTTGTCGGCGACGGCGGCACCTTCGGCCTGCAACTCCTCGGCGCGAGCGCGGGTGCGGTTGTAGACGGTCAGCCGAAAGCCGGCCTTCAGAAGGGCGCGGGCCATCGCCTGACCCATGTGTCCGAGACCGATGAAGCCGATGTCCATGGCCGATACTCGCCTGAGGGTGGCGCGATGGAGATTGCTAGCGGGAGATCGGTCCGCGCGCATTGACGCTCGTCAACGCATGCACGCCGGTCCTCAGGCCGCGCCAATTATCGTGCCGGAACCGGCGAATATTTGACGCGTGTCAAGGCGGCGGGCGTGGCTCCGCTGCAAGCAATTGCCATGATAACGCGAGCGAGGAGACCCGCAATGGCGAACGACGTTCTCGACGGAGACAGAATTGCAATCCTGGTGACCGATGGCTTCGAGCAGGTCGAGCTTCTGCAACCTCGCAAGGCGCTGGATGAGGCGGCGGATGAAAAGCCGCAAATTTCGTCCTGGGCATCGCCCCGCCACGCTACGGATGCATTTGGGTATGCTTGAATTCCTGATATTGCTGGTGGATCCAGGCGGTGAGCCGCTCGGCGGCCGGGCCGTCGTAATACAGGATCCGTTGACTGCTTAAACCGCGCCCCAATCTCGCGCAGCTTAGTACCTCGGTAGGATCGCCGATATTCTCACGCAGACCCGGCTCGTCCAGGTACTGGTCGCTGATTATAAACGTGAAGGGACGGCCGTCAGGCCGCGGCGCATACCATTCGATATCATTGATCCAGTGCCAAATTTGGCCGGCCGGACGGACTGTCAGGATGGTGAACCGTCCCTTGGACAGAAATTCAACGGGATAGGTTTCCCAGTGTGATCCGAGGCCCAACTGGAGGTCTCTTGATTTGCCGAACTCCTCAAGACATCTCACCAAGCGCGGCTTCGGCAGGCGCCGGAAAGGTGGCGCCGAGATGTCAACCGGCATGTTCGACAGCAAGAGCCCCATCGCAACCATGCCAAACGCAAACTGTGGGCGCGACAAAGCCGCGGGAACGCGTTCCCCCAGCTTTGCCACCAACGCCCACAGGAGGCAATAACCGGCGGGATAGGCAAAGCGCTCGATCAGCATTCCGGATGCAAACAGCGCCAGCGGAATCAAGAAGGCGCTGGCGACGAGATAGACGATGAAAGCGTCGGCCGCCGTGCGCGCGGGAAAACCGGCCGCTGGGCGAAAGAAACCAGAGGCTGCACGTCTCGCGTAGACGATCGCCACGGCGAAGGCCGAGACGAGAGCAACGCCCAAGATGAGAATCTGAGCGGGATCCAGATGCGTGAGGACGTATGCCGTGCCGTCCCAGGCATTCAACGGCGGAACAGAGATACCCGACGACTCCGGATCTTCGCCAACCTGCGACCGTGTCAGCAACGATTGAACCATGGGCCGCATTATTGGCTTGATCCACGCCGGATCCAGTAATACCGGCCGGACCGGCAGGACCTCGACCACCCGGTTCCAAAGCGGGTCGCTGACAAAATAGGAAACCGCTGCTGTCGCGCAGAGCGATGCGCAGCAAACCAGGGGCGTGAGTGAAAGGGCGCGGCGCGCTGCTGAGAAATACAATGCGGCGACAATGAAGCCCGGGATGGCAACGATGATTGTCAGCTTGTCACTCAAGGCGCATAGCATCATGAGAGCGCATGCCACGCCCAAGCGACCGATCGTAGGTCCGTTTAACGGACGTGGGAGACAGTCAACGGCGAGAAACGCGGCGAGGACAGCGCAGAAGAATTGCCCGAAATGGTTCGAGGGGATTCCAATGTACATTAGCCAAACGCCAAAGAGCCCCCAGCTCCGGAGCAACGGCGGAAATGCGGTGACCAGAAGCGCACCCCATAACGCAATGCGCCGAGCCGCGACAGCATCGTGCGTCCCGCGCACGCTGAGCCAGAGACAGTACCGGGCGATGCCGAAATAAAGCGCAAGGTTCAGGGTTTCAAAGACAAAGAGCCAACGTTCTGGCCGGCTTGAAATCGCATAGGCGACGATCGAGAGGAGCTTATCGGGGAAAAGGTCGGTGTGCTGCCCGAAGTTCCAATCCGCCAGTCGGCCGCCGTGTACGAAAATGTCCTGCAAGAAAGCAAGCGTCCAGAGCGTATCTGCGCTAAAGGCCCCCGTCGTTGTCAGGCCGTTGCCGGTGACTGCATCGAGGCTTAGCGGCATGAGGATCGCAAACGTCACGACCGCATAAAAGACAAGGGAAGCGCCGAGCAGCGCGGGCCCGCTGGTGCTCCTGCCCAGGTGAGCCACCGCGCGTGCTGTTGCGCCTCTTGGGATCCAATCGGGGGCAGCGACGCTCTGCCTCTCGCCAAACCGCTCAGCCGCCGTCGCCCTCAGCTCCGCCAGCAGGGGTGCGGGAATCAGTCGCCCGGCAACCACGATCCCAAAAACGACCACCACGGCATCGTCGAGTTCGCCGATGACCGGGATTTCATTGGGAATGAGATTGATGGGAGCGAGGACATAGGCGGTGCACGTGGTGGCCACGACCCGAGGCAGCATCGGCACGCGCTTGTCGCGGGCCGCAAGGTACAGCAGGTACACCGTCCGCAACGCGAGGGTGACCCATCTTCTCACGCGTGCCGGTAACTGGGGCATCTATGCTTTCCGGGCCCCGACAATTGCGGCCGGCCGTGGTTACGCAGCCCTCGAGTTCACCAACTTGCGGCAATTCATCGGAGTGTCGCGCCGTGATCCGGCTGGCCCAGCAAACCATAAAAAATCGGTCTCGGAAATTGAACTTGCTGTCATCGACTGCGCCCCGGCGGGATGCGTTTATGAGTTCGGGTCCTAGCCCAGCGTGGAGTAGCCGCCGTCGACGGGGATGGCGGTGCCGGTGACGAAATCCGAGGCGGAGCTTGCGAGGAAGACCGCGATGCCCGCGAAGTCGTCGGGCTCGCCCCAGCGTCCCGCGGGCGTGCGCTCCAGCACGCGCTCCTGCAGGCCCTCGATCTCGCGCCGCGCCCGGCGCGTCAACTCGGTGTCGATCCAGCCCGGCAGCACGGCGTTCACCTGGATGTTCTGCCGCGCCCAGGACACCGCCAGCGATTTGGTGAATTGCACCATGCCGCCCTTGCTGGCGCCGTAGGCGCCGTGGGCGACGCCGCCGAAGATCGACATCATCGAGCCGATGTTGATGATCTTGCCGAAGCCCGCGCGCACCATCTCGGGATATGCGGCCTGCGAGACGATGAAGGCGCTGGTGAGGTTGGTGTCGATGACGGTGCGCCAGTCCGCGAGCGTGTAGTCCTCAGGGCGCTTGCGGATGTTGGTGCCGGCGTTGTTGACGAGGATGTGGAGCCCGCCCATCCGCGCCGCCGTCTCGCCCGCGATGCGCCGGCAATCGTCCTCGCGCGTGAGGTCGGCCTCGAGCGAGGAGGCCTTGGCACCGAGCTCCGTCAATTCGCGCACGGCCATGGCGTTCTTGGCCGTGTTGCGGCCCGCGATCATCACCGCGGCGCCCGCGGCGGCGAGGCCCCGCGCCATGCCCAAGCCGATGCCGCCGTTGCCGCCGGTGACCAGCGCCACGCGGCCGGACAGGTCGAAGAGCGTCATGGGGCGAGTCTCCGTGGCTGCCGTCAGTGGCCTCGCGGGGGTGCGTCCTCGTCGAGCGGGACAAGCGTCACGACGGCGGTGTTGATGAGGCGCTTGCCCGCGTGCTCGAAGTTGACGGTGACGCGGTCACCCACCGCCGATTGCACCTGTCCCACGCCCCAGTCGGGCTCGCCCGGATGGCGCACGCGGGTCCCTGGTACGAGCCGGTCGCTCAGCGGCGCCTCCCGCGATAGTTATCAGCATCGGCCTCGCGACCCATTATAATCCGCGGCCATCGGCGCGCCCAAGCGCAACAGGGATTCATGCAAAGGTAACCATGATCGAGCTCCGGGTTCTCGAGCTGCTCTGCGCCCGCTTCTGCCATGAGATGGTGAGCCCGGTGGGCGCCATCGGCAATGGCGTCGAGCTGCTCGACGAGGACGATCCAGAATTCGTGCGCGAGGCGATCGCGCTCATCGGGCAAAGCGCGCGCACCGCCTCGCGCCGGCTGCAATTCTATCGCTTCGCCTACGGCACCTCGCCCACGGCCTCCAACGTGACGCCGCGCGAGCTGCTGCTCGGGTTCCTGGAGGGCGGCAAGGTCGCGGCCGACTGGGAGCCGGCGGTCTCCAGCCTCTCCTCGGAGTGGCAACGTCTCGCCTGCAACCTCGCCGTCGTTGCCGCCGAAGCGCTGCCGCGGGGCGGCCGCATCGCCGTGCGCTCCACGGGCGCCGCCGGAGTGGAGATCGAGTCGTCGGGCGAGACCGTGCTCGTGAACCGCGACGTGATGGCGGCGCTGGCAGGCACCGCCAAGGCCTCCGAGCTCACCTCCCGCACGATCCACGGCCACGTCACCGCGAAATTCGCGGAGCAACTGGGCGCATTCGCGACCCTCTCCGAAAGCGGTCCGAGCCGGGCGCTCTTCGTCGCATCCGGGCGATAGCGGTCGGGCCAAGGTTGAGGGCGCGGGCCGCGCCCAAATGCTAACCGGTTCTTAAGGGGTTTTCGGCATTTTTTAAGGACTTGCAGGCGCGCGGCCTCGCCTGCGCGCGCTCGCCTTGGCCGCCGCCGAGGACCCCGAGAATGGACGAGCTGCTCCGCGAATTCCTGACCGAGACGAGCGAAGGCATCTCGGTGCTGGACGTCGAGCTCGTGAAGCTCGAGCGGACTCCCGACGATCCCTCGCTGCTCGGAAACATCTTCCGCCTCGTGCACACGATCAAAGGCACCTGCGGCTTCCTCGGCCTGCCGCGCCTGGAGAGGCTCGCGCACGCCGCCGAGACCGTGCTCGGCAAGATCCGCGACGGCGAGCTCGCGGCGACGCCGGAGGCGGTCACGCTGATCCTGGAGTCGCTGGACGGCATCAAGGCGATCCTCGCCGCCCTGGAATCGAGCGAGGCCGAGCCCGCCGGCAGCGATGCGGTGAGGCAGGAAGGCGTCATCGAGACGCGCATGCGGCCGATCGGCAGCGCCTGGGCGAGGCTGCCACGCATCGCGCGCGAGCTCGCCCGCGAGCTCGGCAAGAAGATCGAGCTCCGGATGCTTGGCGCCGAGACCGAGCTCGACCGGCAGGTGCTGGAGATGATCCGGGATCCGCTCACCCACATGGTGCGGAACTCGGGGGATCACGGCATCGAGGGGCCCGCGGAGCGCATCGCCAAGGGCAAGCCCGAGAGCGGCACCATCACCATCGAGGCCTTTCACCGGGGCGGCCACATCGTCATCGAGATCGGGGACGACGGGCGCGGGCTCGACACCGACAAGATCAAGCGCAAGGTGCTCTCGATGGGCCTCGCGAGCGAGGCCGAGCTCGCTGCCATGAGCGAGCCGCAGATCCAGCAGTTCATCCTGAAGCCCGGCTTCTCCACGGCGAGCCAGGTGACGAGCGTTTCCGGCCGCGGCGTCGGCATGGACGTGGTGCGCGCGAACATCGCGAAGATCGGCGGCAGCCTGGAGATCAAGAGCCGCAGCGGCGAGGGCTCGGCCTTCACGATCAAGATCCCGCTCACGCCGGCGATCGCCTCGGCGGACCGCAGCCAATTCCGGGGCGCGGCATGAGCACGGGTGTCGCGACATCATGTCGGTGACCATAGCCGGCCGGCTGTTCGGAATCGCTGTACTACAGGTGGGGAGGGTGAGGGAGCGCTCGTAGAAAAGGCAAGGGCGGATCTTTCGATCCGCCCTTGCCTCGTCGTCCCCGCGCTGGAAGGTGTCAGACCTTGGCGAGGCTGTGCTCGGTGGCGGCGGCGGCGGTCTCGACGGGCGCGGGGTCGCGCAGCACGTAGCCGCGGCCCCAGACCGTCTCAATGTAATTGTCGCCGCCGGTCGCCATGCTGAGCTTCTTCCTGAGCTTGCAGACGAAGACGTCGATGATCTTGAGCTCGGGCTCGTCCATGCCGCCATAGAGATGGTTGA
>DATMMM010000452.1:0-7797 GCA_035569735.1 Allostellaceae bacterium
CGGCGCGCGCCCGCTTGTTGACTGCGCTCCTGGAGATGGCCGGCACCTCCGGCACGCCCGAGCGCGCGGACCTGCGGCACTGAAGCGGAGCGACTGCCATGCCGGAAACCGACATCGATCCGAAGCTGCTGGAGATCCTGGTCTGCCCCGTGACCAAGGCCTCGCTGCGCTACGACCGGCAGCGCCAGGAGCTGATCAGCCTCGAAGCCGGGCTCGCTTATCCGATCCGCGACGGCATCCCCATCATGCTGGTCGACGAGGCGCGCCGCCTCGACGACGCGGAGAAGACGCGCTACGGCCAGCCGTGAGCGATCTCGGCACGACGCACTGGCCGACCGAGATCCGGCTCAAGAAAGCAGAGAAGCGCCTCGAGATCGATTTCGACGACGGCACCACGGTCCGATTGCCGGCGGAATATCTCCGGGTCGAGAGCCCGTCGGCGGAGGTGCAGGGCCACGGTCCCGCCCAGAAGCAACTGGTGCCCGGCAAGGCGCAGGTCGGCATCGCGGGTCTCGAGCCCGTCGGCAATTACGCCGTCCGCATCCTGTTCGATGACGGCCACAGCACCGGCATCTACTCCTGGTCCTATCTGCGCACGCTCGGCGCCGAGCAGGAAACCCGCTGGCGCAACTACCTCGCCGCCCTCCAATCCCAGGGCCTGTCGCGTGACGCCTGATTGAATAGCAGCTCACCACAGAGGCGGTGAGTCAGTGAGAAGATGAATTGGGCGCTTCGCGCCCGTTATCTTTTCTCACTGCCTCACTGCCTCTGTGGTTACCTTCTTGACTGCGCGGACTTACCTATAGCGTTTCACCCCGCACCAGGCGCGGGACAGCGCCGACCACGCCCATGGCGTGCCGCATGAAGAGGCGCTTCAGCGGCGGCACTCGATTGACCGCGGCGAGGCCGAGGTCGCGCGCGGCCTTCACCGGCGGGATCGCGTTGGAGAACAGCCGATTGAGCGTGTCGGTCATCGCCGAGAGCATCCAATTGTCGATCCGCCGCCAGCGCTCGTAGCGCCGGAGCACCTCGCTGTCGCCGATGTCGAGTCCGAGCCGGCGCGCGTCCACCACCACCTCCGCGAGCGCCGCCACGTCGCGCAAGCCGAGGTTCAGCCCCTGCCCCGCGATCGGATGGATCACGTGCGCGGCGTCGCCCACCAGCGCCAGCCGCGGCGCCGCGTAGTCCTCCGCGTGCAGGAACGCCAGCGGATAGGACCAGCGCGGTCCCACCGGCTCGACCGCACCCAGGAAATCGCCGAAGCGGCGGCGAAGCTCGGCGGCGAAGTCGGCCGCGTCCATCGCCAGGATGCGCGGCGCCAGTTCCGCGCGCTCCGTCCACACGATGGAGGAGCGATTGCCCGTGAGCGGCAGGATCGCGAAGGGCCCCGCGGGCAGGAAATGCTCGACAGCGACGCCGCGGTGCGGCGCCTCGTGCCGGACGGTGGTGACGATGCCCATCTGCGGATAGGACCACTCGATGGTGCGGATGCCCGCGGATTTGCGGAGCGGCGAGGCTTTTCCGTCGGCCGCCGCCACCAGCCGCGCGCGGACCGCGCCGTCATCGGCGAGGCGCACCAGCGCGCCGGCGGCGCTGCGCTCGACACCGGTGACGCTCTGCGGTGCCGCATGCGTCAGAGTCGGCAGCTCCCGGACGCGCTCCAGCAGCGCGCGGCGCAGCACCGTATTCTCGACGATCCAGCCCAGCGGATGCTCGCCGACCTCGCGGTGGTCGTAGTGCAGGAAGAGCGGCGCGTTGTCGTCCGCGACCCGGATCTCCAGGATCGGTGCCGCCTCCGCGGCGACTTTCTCCCAGATCCCCAGCCCCGCCAGTATCTGGCGCGAACCATAGGCGATGGCGGAGGCGCGCCCGTCATAGCTCGCGGCCAGCATGACCGAGGGGTCCTCGCGGTCGACGACGAGCGTGTCGAGTCCCGCCTGCGCGCAGGCGATGGCGAGGCTGACGCCGACCAGCCCACCCCCCACCACGACGAGCTCATGGGTCTCGCCCACGGATGCGGAAGCGGCGGGGGTCATGCGAGGACTCTGGGCGCCGCCGTTTACCTTGTCCAGCGCGTGCGGCCTCGCTTGGTCAGTCCGGGTCGCCGAACGCTCCGCTCGGGTCAGGCAAAGTGAGGAATATAAGTCACGGGCTTAGTCGTATTGCGGCTGGGCGGCGCTCGCGTATCTCAAAAGGAGGGAGGCGCGGGGATATATCGTCATGTCGGATAGTCCGTTGGCCCTGCGAATGATGGCCGCGAAATTCGCGCAGCTCGCGCGCAATGCTGCGGACACCAAGGAAGCCGAACGTCTGATGGCCCAGGCGCATCGCTACGAGCGCTTGGCGGCCGAAGCCGAGCGCGCGCTCAGGCAACCGCAGCCCATCGAGCCCGCCGAGAAATCCAAGACACCGTCCGAATCCTAGGGCGTTTCGGGGCTTCGAGATCGGCCGGAGTGACTCGACTCTCGTCGCGCCATGTTCTCTAATCGTTCTCATGGTTCGGCATCGGATCGGGCCGATCGAGACCTTGGGTCACGCCGTGGAGGCGGGCCGGCTCCTGTGGGCGCTCTGCAGAGGTTGCGGACATGCGCACCGCCTGGATCCCCGCCATCTCCTCGCGCGCGGCGGCGACCTCTCGATCGCCAGGCTGCAGGCGAAGCTCCGCTGCCAGCGCTGCCGCAAGCAGCGCGCCGTCGTGGTCGTCAATGACGAGGGCTGGCCGCGGCGAGACTGATCCCGCCGTTAACCTTCAAGCAGGATTTGTCGCGCTAGGCTGCGGCGTCATGAGCACCGACTCCTTCTACACGACCAGCATCACGGTCACCTGCCCACGCTGCGGGAAGCCGAGCCGCAAGCTGCTGCGCGAGGTGGTGACCAACATCATCACGCTCTGCAATCACTGCCCGACCGCGATCGATATCAGCACGCCGGAATGGCGCGCCGTCATCGATGCCGCCGTCGAGACCGCGCGCCACCCGCGGGTGCACGCCCAATAGGCAAATAGCCGCCTATTTTCTCGGCACCGCCGAGCTCTGCCGACGGAATCTCCAGCCAACGCAGCCAAACGAGGCTCGCCGCCTCCATGGCACGATTCTTGTTAATGACGATCTGATGGCGGTCGCTGTCCACGGGGTGGGGGACCACGCGGCGGCTGCCCGGCAACTTGGCTCGGGAGGGTCCTGATGATCATTCGCTCGATAGGCTCGGCATGGCGGCGCGGTGCGGCGGCGCTTGTCCTGCTCACACTGATTTTGCTGCCGATCGGAGCGGCGCTCGCCCAAACGGCGGCGCCCGCGCCGGCCGTACCCGCCGCGGCGGCTGCACCGCCGCCGCCCGCCTGCGATGCCAAGACGCTCGAGAACTGCGCGCCCAACTCCGGCGACACAGCCTGGATGCTGACCTCGGTGGCGCTGGTGCTGCTGATGACCATCCCCGGCCTCGGCCTCTTCTATGGCGGCATGGTGCGCAAGAAGAACGTCGGCGACACCGTGATGACGAGCTTCGCCATCACCGCTCTCGTGACGGTGCTCTGGGCGATCCTCAATTACAGCACCGCCTTCCGCGCCGGCACGCCTTTCATCGGCGGCCTCGACCGCGCCTTCCTGCAGAACATCCTGAGCGACATCGCCAAGGGCATCGGCAATCCGAACCCACTGGCACCGACCATCCCCGAGACCGTCTACATGTGCTTCCAGATGACCTTCGCGATCATCACGCCCGCCTTGATCGCGGGCGCCTTCGCGGAGCGCATGAAGTTCTCCGCCATGCTGTGGTTCATCGGGCTCTGGGCGACCTTCGTCTATGCGCCGATCGCGCATTGGGTCTGGGGTCCCGACGGCTTCCTCAACAGCGCCAACGACGCGGCATGGGTCAAGGTGCTGGACTTCGCGGGCGGCACGGTGGTGCACATCAACTCCGGCGTCGCGGGCCTGATGGCCTGCCTGATGCTGGGGCCGCGCAAGGACAGTGGGCCCGCGCATAATGTGGTGCTGACCTTCATCGGCGCCTCGCTGCTCTGGGTCGGCTGGTTCGGCTTCAATGCGGGCTCGGCGACCAGCGCCGGCCTGCAGGCGGGCATGGCCATGACCGTGACCCAGATCGCGACCGCCGTGGCGGCGCTCACCTGGATGTTCGTGGAGTGGGGCGCGCGCGGCAAGCCGACGGTGGTGGGTATCTGCACCGGCGCGGTGGCGGGTCTGGTCGCGATCACGCCGGCCTCCGGCTTCGTTGGCCCCGCGGGATCGATGGCGATCGGCGTCGCCGCCGGTGTCTGCTGCTACTGGGGCGCCGTGACGCTGAAGCACATGCTGGGCTACGACGACGCGCTCGACGCCTTCGGCGTGCACGCCGTGGGCGGCGCCGCCGGCGCCATCCTCACCGGAGTGTTCGCGATCGAGCAGTACGGCGGCACGCCTGGCCTTATCGAGGGCAACGCCGGGCAAGTCCTCAATCAGCTGATCGGCGTCGGCATCATCGTGCTCTACGACGTCGTCGCCTCGCTCATCATCCTGAAGCTCGTGGATCTGGTCGTGGGCTTGCGCGTCGACGTCGAGGTCGAGCGCGACGGGCTCGACCTCGCGCTCCACGGCGAGACCGTTCAGTAAAGCACCTTCTCCTCCCCAGACTCCAAGGGGCGCCTCCGGCGCCCCTTTTTTTCGCGTCAAGCTTCGATCTTTCCGGCTCTATCACCGGCGCCTACGGGTTCACCGCGTCCACGTCCTTCGCCAATCCCGCGGTCACCGTCGCCCGCGCGCTCACCGACAGCATCGCGGGCATCCCGGCTGGCGGTGTTGCTGCTGGCCCTGGCGCTGCTGCCGCGGCCGGAACGGGCAATAAAAAACTGCACGGGCATGGTGTGCCGGGCTCGCCGCCCTAGCTTGAGTCCGAGGGGGCCCGACCTTGAATCGACTCCGCCGACTGCCTCGCCTGCTGACCGCGCGCCCGCTGCCCGCCGGCGAGCACCCGGAGCTGGCGGTGGTGCTGAGCGCCGCGAGCCTGCCGGCTGAGGACCTGGGCGAGCCCGGCCGCGAGTTCTTCGCTTTTCGCGACCCGCGGGGCACGCTGGTGGGCTATGGCGGGATCGAGGTGCTGGGGCGGGACGCGTTGCTGCGATCGGTGATCACCGTGCCGGAGATGCGCGGCCGCGCTTATGGCGCGGCGCTCGTCGATCGCATGCTGGCGCTCGCGCTTCGGCGGGGCGTGCGCAGGCTCTATCTCCTCACCACCACGGCGGCGCCGTTCTTCGAGCGTTTGGGTTTCACCGCCATCGACCGCGCGGAGGCCCCGCCAGCGATCGCCGCCACCCGCGAGTTCACCACATATTGCTCAGCCAGCGCGGTGTTGATGTGCCGCCATCTGGTCTGAGCAGATCGCACGCCCCACGGTTTGGTCGCCCACTCAACCGTCGAGAGCCGCCCGTTTAGGCGCGCGTCGTCCGGGGGCGGCCGCTTATTGAGCGGCCCACCGATAGCCGAATCCGCCGTAGTTCTCGATGCTCGCGAACGAGTTGTCCGTCTTCCGAAATTTCTGCCGGATGCGCTTGATGAAGGTGCGCACATTCGTGCGATAGCCGTCGTCGCCGAAGCCGGCGAAAAAGCCCTTGCCGTGCACGAGGTCGTAGAGCTCCCGGTAAGACACGTCCTCGCCGGACTTCAGCGCCAGGAGCGAGACCATGCGAAATTCCGTCAGCGTCAGGTCGATCGCTTGGCCCCTCCAGAAGGCCCGGCCGATGTCGAAACGGAGCTCGAGCGCTCCCAGCCGGATTTCATTCTGTTTTTGGCTCCGCGCTCGCTGGCCCTCCGCGATCAGCTCGATCCGCCGCAACAGGATTTTGGTGAGCCGGGATTTCTCGACATAGTCGACCGCGCCACCTGTTAGCGCGGCTTCCTCGTGAAGGTCGTCGCTGAGGCCGGTCAGGAAGATCACCGGCGTCGCGATATCGCGCTCGCGCAGCGCGTGCAGCACTTCGAGGCCGTTCATCTCCGGCATGCGCCAGTCCAACAGAATCACGTCCACGCTCTCGCCGGTCGCGAGAAGCTCAAGCGCCGAGCGGCCGCCGGCGCAGTCGACGACCTCGAAGCCCTCGCTCTCCAGCTGCAGGATGAGGGCGCGCCGAAAATCGTCGTCATCGTCCACCACCGCGAGCCTGCGCGCGGATGGGGGTTTGGCCAGCAGCATCGCGGGGGAGCGATCCGCTTGGACCGGAGGAACTTCTTCCAGAGCCGCCATGGATGGTGTGCCTCTCAGGTTGGTCTTTCGGGCGGTCGGCGATCGGGCGATGCCTGCGCGACCCGTGGTAGCTCAACTTATGCGCCCGGAAGCCGCGACAAGGAGCAGCCGCAGATGGTCACCGGCGAGTTCGCTTCTAAGGGATTGAGAAGATTGCAAGGTCGCAGGAGTTTCCGAGTTTTGTACCCGCTCGTACACGGCACTCGCCAAATGAGGGTGGTCGCTCCATGGACCCCGAACGTGATGCGGGATCTCCTTGGGGCGGGTCTGAGTCAACATCGGGTCGCCGCACGGGAGCGTACTGAAGTCGCCCTTTCTTCTCTTGCAAGGTCGCGCTCTGGAGAAAGGCAGTGGAACGCGTCACCTCGCTTCGTGAGCAAGCCGAACTGCTCCGCGGCCTCGCCCGGAGTTCCGATGTTCCCGCGATTCGCGACGAGCTGCTCGCCATGGCCGCGGATTGTGAGCGGGTCGCACAGCCGGTCGCCGAGCATTTTGAGTGCCGCGCTGTCGGGTCGGCAGCACCCGGCTCAGCGTGGCTAACAGTCATCTTGCTCGACGCTCTCCGCCAGCTCCTCGCATTGCCGCGCTAGATCATCGAGTCGTTTCTTGTTTTCGGCCGCCCGGAATCCGGCGGCAATGTCCCGCAATAGCCGCGCTTGTTCCCGAAGGGCATCGTCTCCACTCATGCCAACCGAACGCCGAGCTTCGCAGGAGTTTGCCAGCAGGGTGTGACCCCGCGGCGATGAAGCAGACGTTGCCACAGTTTTGTGCCCTTCCGAACCGGCACTTCATCGGGTTGGGTGGTCAAATGAACCCATTGCAGAACCATCGCCCTAGCGAGTGCTTCTGATGCCGAAGAAACCTGCTTCCACGCCGCAGGAGTTGCGGGAGGAATCCCAGCGAGCCCTGCGCTTGGCCGAGGGAACGACGGACGAAAAGGCCAAGGCGGCCCTCCAGGCCTATGCTCGAGAGCTGTCGGACAAGGCAGCGCAACTCGAAGCAGCGGCGACCGCCGGCGTCGCACCGGCAGGGGCAACCGCCCAGGCCCCTACCGTGGGAGAGTCCAAGCGGGACCCCGAAGCTTAGGTCGCAGCAAGCCCGAGTCGCGCCCGAGTCGCGACTCCGGAGGTATTTTGAGAACAGGTCAGGAATGAGTCTAAGGGTGGGAGGGCAGCGGCAGCTTCCTCCACAACATCCGGTGGGGGCTTGGCTTTTGGGGATAAGCTTGCCAAGCTGATGATGTTGCTGTTTTGTTTTGCGGCGCCCGGGGGCGCCAGCGGGTATTTTTAACCGCGTTTTTTGAGCCTCGCCGGTCGGCGTTTCCAGGGACCTTGAAGCACGTGCAGCACAATCCTCGCCTCGACCGGCTCGGCGACTACGCTTTCACCAAGCTCAACATGCTGCTGGCGCCGCTCTCGCCCAAGGCCAACACGACGCCCATCGTCATGTCGGTGGGCGACCCTTTGCACCAGCCTCCCGGTTTCGTCGCCGAGGTGATCGCCGAGAATGCGCAGCTCTGGAACCGGTACCCACCGATGGCGGGCATCCCCGCTTATCGCGAAGCGGTGG
>DATMMM010000453.1:0-2156 GCA_035569735.1 Allostellaceae bacterium
GACGATCAGGGCCAGCGCCAGATCGCGCCGGCGTTGCGGCGCGCGGCGCGGCAGCACGGCGTCGAGCGCGATGCGGCGCGCCGTGCCGAGCGCGGCCAGCACGTGGCCGTGCGGCAGCGCGCGGACGATTTCCACCGCCTCTGCGGCGGGTAGTAGTTTGTCGCCGCGCAGCACGGCGCGGAGTTGTTCAATGCGCTCGGCAGGCCAGCGCGACAGGTTGGCGAGGGTTCGGTTCTTGGTCTTACCGGCCTCGCGGTAACTCTCCCGCAGCAGGATGGCCGGCGGCGAGCCTCGGTTCGGGATGACGGCCACATACATGTGCTCATAGAACCATTATCGGCCGGCAATTTCAACTAAAACTCGACCAAATACATGACCGTACTTACGATCAACATCTTGTTTTTTCAGTGCCTTAATTCAAAAAGTGGTCAAAGTTCGGCCTAGAGAACGAGTTAAAGTCGTCTTGCGCGGACTTGATCCGCGTGTCCACGTCTTTGACTCGACGGTGTCAAGGCGTGGATGGCCGGAACAAGTCCGGCCAAGACGAAATTGGGCAGGGAGTTCCCTCCCTTCATCGCCGCAAGATTTTTCCCGGACAGCTTGCTGCCTTGGGGGCGGAGAGGGTTGGGGTGAGTGGGGAAACCCGCGGCCGCGGACTGCTTCGCGACCCACCTTACTCTCCCCATCGCTGAGGCGATGGATCCCCTCCCTCTCCCTCCGCAAGCGGACGGAGAGGGCATACGCGAAAGAACTGGTGCGAAGCCGGGTCCAGCACCGTGCGTCCTTCGAGACAGCCGCTGCGCGGCTTCCTCAGGATGAGGAAATTTTAAGAACATCGTCGATAAGAAACCTCATGCTGAGGAGCGACCCTCGGGTCGCGTCTCGAAGCACGCCCGATGTCGGTGCAGACCCTCGCTCGCCTATCCGCAATTTTTTCGCAAGCTCTCAGCCGGTTTGGCGCAGGCGGGCGGCGCGGGCGAGGTCGACCGAGACGAGCTGGGAGACGCCGCGTTCGGCCATCGTGACGCCGAAGAGGCGGTCGACGCGGGCCATCGTGACGCGGTGATGGGTAACCACCAGAAAGCGGGTGCCGGTGGTGTCGGCGATCTCGCCGACAAGGGTGCAAAAGCGGTCGACATTGGCGTCGTCGAGCGGTGCGTCGGCCTCGTCGAGGACGCAGACCGGCGCGGGGTTGGTCAGGAAGACCGCGAAGATTAGGGCCAATGCGGTCAGCGCCTGCTCGCCGCCCGATAAGAGCGAGAGCGACTGCAGCCGCTTGCCGGGCGGGCTCGCCATGATCTCGAGCCCGGCGGCGAGCGGGTCGTCATCATCGACCAATGCCAGATGGGCTCTGCCGCCGCCGAAGAGGCGGGCGAACAGGGCCGAGAAATGCCCGTTAACGCGATCGAACGCCGCGGTCAGGCGGTGCCGGCCTTCCTGGTCGAGGGCGGCAATGCCGCGGCGCAGCCTCGCGATCGCTTCGGTCAGCTCGGCGCGCTCGCGCTGCAGACCGGCAACGCGCGCCTCGGTCTCGGCAGCCTCGCTCTCAGCCATCAGATTGACCGGGCCGATGCCGTCGCGCTCGCGGATCAGCCGATCGAGCCGGGCCGCCGTCTCGGCCATATCCGCCGGCTCTTCCTCGGCGCCAAGACCCGCGAGTTCCGCCAGCGCCTCGGGTGCGGCATCGACCCGCTCGCGGATCTCGCGCTCGAGCCGCACCAAGGCCTCGTTCGCGCTGTCGCGCAGGGCTTCGCATCGGGCGCGGTGCTCACGCGCCTCGGCCAGCGCTTGATCGGCCAGGCGGGAATGCTCCAGCGCCTGGCGCAGCTGCGTCTCGCCCGCTGCCAGCGCATCGCCCGCGCGTCGGCAGCTCGCGGCAGCGCCGGCGAGTTGGTCGCCGAGCGTCTCACTCTCAGCAGCGATCGCCGCCGGGCGCGCAGCAAGACCAGCGATTTCCTGCTCTAGGGCGGCATGCCGCTCGACGAGTGCGGCGCGCTGCGCCGAAGCGCCTTCGCCGCGCTTGCGCCAGGAGCGCTCTTCGAGATCGATTGCCGACATCCGCGCGCGGCGGGTTTCGGCCTCGCGCGCCAGCCGGTCGAGTGCCGCCCGCGCGTCGCTTTCCTCGCGGCGCACTTCGATCGCGGTGGCGCGCGCCG
>DATMMM010000454.1:0-7671 GCA_035569735.1 Allostellaceae bacterium
CCACTACGGATTTAAATTGGCGATTTAATAGCGGGGTGTGGGAAGAAAATCCGGGAATTATTTACCAAGAGAAGCGCGGACCCGTGCGCTATCGCGAGCACGCGCCTCGGACCCGCAATTCACAAAATTCTGATCTTGTGGGCCCAAAGATTGACTCGCCAAGCAAGCCCTTATTATCGACCAACTGGCGCATCGCCGCCCTGAACTCTGGGGTTCTTACGAGCGCAGAATGTTGCCGTGCCTGCTCCAAGTCCTGCGCTGACGGAATGTTCCAAGCTTGATATTGCCTAGGCCGGGAATGCGACGCCTTTTCCTTTTCCACCCGTTCCTTTTCCACCCGTTCCTTTTCCTCAAAAAACTCGGTGAATTTCTTTCGAATCCGGTCTATCGCCCTGGCCTCGCTCGGTCGCGGCCGCTCCATCTTTTGGACTGCACTCTCCGCCGCTCTGAGAACGGGCATGCCCTCCTTCCGAAGGACGTACATGTGCTTAAGCGCTTCACGGTCTTCGGGGTACTGGGAAGAACCAATCGGACGCCCTCTCTTGGAAACTTTGTCACTCATGGTGCTTAACTTTCAGAGAATGAACGGACTTCGGACGGCGCTCAAATCGATAGCTGATTTGGGATTAAGATCACGTTAACCTTCTGCACCTAAAATCCGCGGTGGGGTAACCATATCGGGGCGGCCTCTCTCAGCCGGCGATTTCCCTGCAGATTTCCCTCAGAGCAGGGGAGAGACGGGTTCGCTCGAGACTGCACCCACAGCCAGCACTTAGACCTGAATCAGTCACGCGGTTTCCCCCTCTGCGCATCCGCGCAAGTTTTAGATTTTGCCGTCGCCGCTGATGTCTAATCCGCTTGCTCGACCGCTCTGGGGCCGTGGCCCGCCGGCAAGGCGACGGCGAGCAGCAGGGTGATCGCGGAGATTGCGAGCGCGATCAGGTAGACCGCGTGCAAAGCGCGCGCGATCTCGTCCGTCAGGCGGGCGATCTGCGCCGCGTCGAGGCCAAGGCGCAGCGCCGGCTCCATCAGCCGGTTCACCACCTCGCCCGACTCCGCGCCCGTGCCGAACAGCACGGTGTTGAACACCGCCCCGAACACAGCGACGCCGAGCGACTGCCCGACCATGCGCATGAACAGCATCGAGGAGGTCGCGGTGCCGCGTTCCTGCCATCCGACACTGCTCTGAATCGACACCAGGAAGGTGGTGTTGCAGAAGCCCATGCCCATGCCGATCAGGAACGCGCCCGAACCCGCCCAGACCGGGCCCGAGCTCGGCTGCATCAGGATCAGCACGACATTTCCGGCGAGCAGCGAGAGCCCGCCCATTACCGCCGCCGCGCGATAGGAGGTCCGCACCATGACCTGGCCCGCGATGGCACTGGCCGCGGTCCAGCCGAGCGACATCACGGTGAGCGCGAAACCTGCGACCAGCGGGCTCCGGCCCATGGCGCCTTGCACATAAGCCGGCACGAAGGCGGTGATGCCCATCATCACCGCGCCGATCGTGGTGGCGCCGACATTGCCCACGGCAATGACGCGGTGCCGCCAGAGATCGAGCCGAAGCATCGGCTCCGCGGCGACGCGTTCGTGATGCAGGAAGATGCCGATGGTCACCGCCGCCGCCGCGATCAGGCCCCAGAACATGGCCGCGCTCAGCTCGTGGGCCTGCGTCAGCGCCAGCATCAGCGCGCCGGAGCCCAGCATGAGGAGCGCGGAGCCGCCGTAATCGATGGTGTGCTCGTGCGGCACCAGCTGCTCGCGCAGGAACAGTGCCAAGAGCGTGATCGAAGCCACGCCGACCGGCAGGTTGATCCAGAAGATGATCGACCACGAGAGGTGCTGCACGATGAAGGCGCCGAGCGCCGGCCCGACGATCGCCGCCACCCCCCAGACGCTTCCGAGATAGCCCTGCATGCGTGCGCGGTCGGTGGGGTTGTAGATGTCGGCGACGATCGTGGTGGAGACCGGTATGATCGCGCCCGCGCCGAGGCCCTGGAGCGCGCGGAAGCCGATCAGCGCCACCATGTTCCAGGCGAATCCGCAGAGCGCCGAGCCCAGCAGAAAGAGCGCGGCGCCTGCGCAGAACACGCGCTTGCGGCCGTAGAGGTCGGCAAGCCGGCCATAGATCGGGATGGTGATCGCCTGCGCCAGCAGATAGATCGCGAACACCCAGCTGAAGAGCTGAAAGCCGCCGAGCTCGGCGACGATGGTCGGCATGGCGCTCGCGACGATGGTGCTCTCCACCGCCGACATGA
Organism: Allostellaceae bacterium; assembly: GCA_035569735.1. GTDB lineage: Bacteria > Pseudomonadota > Alphaproteobacteria > ATCC43930 > CGMCC-115725 > DASZHJ01. The sequence goes on from DATMMM010000454.1 coordinate 2,259, forward strand.
ACATGCCCAGCATGATGCCCGCCAGCACCAGCGGCCGTCGCCGGATCGCGGCGGAGGGGGCGACGGTCTCGGCGATCGGCTGATCGTTCACGGCGAGCTTTCCAGAAAAGCGACGCGGCCGAGCGCCAGGGCTCGGCCTTCGAGGTGGATTTTAACGCCCGCGCACGCGGCGGTGGAAGAGCGAGCGCGCTCAGGGCGCGATCATGCCATTTTCGAAATCGCTGGGATCGAAGGCAAAGACGATGTTCGGATCCGGCAACTCCAAATCCTTGCGCCGGTCCGGAAAAAGATGCCGCCAGAGGAGATCGCGGATCACGTTGAGACGCCCATGCTCCTTATCGTCGGCCCGCACGATGGTCCACGGCGCGGTCGCTGTGTGCGTGCGGACCAGCATTTCGTTTCTCGCCTTGCTGTAAGCGCGCCAGAGCTTCGGCGCCTTGAGGTCGATCTCGCTCAGCTTCCATTGCTTCAGCGGGTCGCGGCGGCGCGACTTCAGGCGTTTTTTTTGCTCCTCCTTGCTGATGTCCAGGTAATACTTGACGAGCCGGATGCCGGCTTCGGCCAGCATCTCCTCGAAGCGGGGCGCCATGGCGAGGAACTCGCGCGTCTCCGCCTTGGTGCAGAATCCCATCACTCGCTCGACGCCGGCGCGGTTGTACCAGCTGCGGTTGAACAGCACGATCTCGCCGGCGGCGGGCAGGTGCGGCACGAAGCGCTGAAAATACCAGGAGTGCCGGTCGCGGTCGGAGGGCGGGCCGAGCGCCACCACGCGGGTCTCGCGCGGACTCAGGTGCTCGACGATGTGCTTGATGGTGCCGTCCTTGCCGGCGGCATCGCGCCCCTCGAAGATCACCAGCATGCGCTCGCCCTCCGAGATCACATGGCGCTGCAGCTTGACCAGCTCGATTTGCAGCTCGTGGAGCTCGCGGTGATAGACATGGCGGCTCATGGGCCGCGGCAGGCTGGGCGCTTTCGGCGATTTCGGCATGCCGCGGCCTCTCTCAGCAGCGAAGGTGGAGCGGGAAACGGCGTCTCAATTTCGATCCTCCGCGAGCTCGCGCGGCGTCACATAGGCGATCAGCATCGCCGTGCGCGGCTTGAGCCGGTCCCACGCCGTCGCGAAGCGAAAGCTCGCGAGCGCGCCGGTCGGGAATTTACCGGATAGCGGCGGCAGCTCCACCGGAGATTCGGGACCCCTGAGCATCAGCGCGAGCTCGTGCAGGCCGGGGTTGTGACCGACCAGCAGCACGCAGCCCACATCCTCGTCGCTCTTGCGCAAATACTCGAGCAGCGCCCGACCCGGTGACAGATAGAGATCGCGGTCGAGCAGGACCCGTTTCGGTTTCAGGCGCTCGAGGAGGGGTGCCAAGGTGGCGCGCGCACGCGCCGCGGTCGAGGAGAGCACGAGGTCCGGTGTCTCGCCGCGGGCGGCGAGGTCGCGCGCCATCGCCTCGGCATCGCGACGGCCGCGCTTGCTCAGCGGACGGTCGTGATCGTCCAGCCTGTCCTCCGCCCAGCTCGATTTCGCGTGCCGCAGCAGGTGCAGAGCGTGCATGCCTCGTTCCGCCATACTCGCAAATTGAATTAGAACTGCAGCATGCAAGATGGAGCGGCATGCTTGTGGGAATTCTCAATCTATTGTGGCTGTGGATAACTCTCTTGTCCAATGCGACAACTCCATGACGGCTTGCCCGCTCATACGCTAGAGTGCCGCCGCCAGGGGGGCATGGGAAAGCGATGGGGCCGATGGACTCCGGCCGGGAAATCGAGCTCAAGCTGTCGGTTCGGCCCGATCGTTTGGAGCGCGTGATGCGCTCGCCGCACCTCCAGGGCGAGGGCGCAGGGCGAGCGATCCCGCGGGCGCTCAGGAACGTCTATTACGACACGCCGCATCTGGCCCTGCGGGAGCGCGGCCTCGTCGTGCGCGTGCGCGAGGCCGGCCGGCGATACATCCAGACCGTCAAAGCGAGCAACGGCGCGGGCTCGAGCGGCCTGTTCAATCGGCACGAATGGGAGCGCCCGGTGCCCGGTCCCAAGCCTGACCTCGCGGGGATCGACGATCCGACCCTGCGCCAAGAGCTGGGCACGAGTGTCAGCCAGCTCGCCCCCGTGTTCAGTTCCGAGGTGAAGCGCATCACGCGCACGATCCAGCGGGGCGAGAGCGGCCGCATCGAAGTGGCGGTCGATCAGGGCCGCGTGACGACGCCTCGGGGCTCGGCGCCGATCTGCGAGATCGAACTCGAGCTCAAGGAGGGAAAGCCCGATGCGCTCTTCGACTTGGCGCTCGCGCTCAACGAGGAGACGCCGCTCCGGCTGGAGACCCTGAGCAAGTCCGATCGCGGCTACGCGATCCTGACCGACGATGCGATCGGCTGGTCGAAGGCGCCGCCGCTCGTGCTCGACCCCGCTCTGACGGGCCTGCAGGCCCTCGAGACCATTCTCAGGCACAACCTCGGACATATCCTGACCAACGAGCGCGCGGCGCGCGAGGGGCACGACCCCGAGGGCGTGCACCAGGTGCGCTTGGCGGTGCGCCGGCTGCGCTCGGTGCTGTCCTTGTTCCGCTCGGTCTTGCCCGCCGAGACCGTTGCTGCGTTGAACGAGGAGCTGAAGTGGCTCGCCGGGGAGATGAGCGCCGCGCGCAATCTCGACGTGTTCGTCGATGAGCTGCTGCGGCCGGTGCAGGCGGCCTTCGCGGACGATGCCGACTTGGCCGCGCTCGAGACGATGGCCCGGGCCCGGCGCGGCGCCGCCTATGAGCGGGTGCGCGCCGCGTTTGCGACCGGCCGCTATACGGCGCTCCTCCTGCGGCTCGGCCGGCTGATCGAGAGCCGCACGTGGCAGGAGACGCTCGATCCCGAAACCGCGCAACGGCTCGGCGAACCCGCGCGCATCCTCGCCGGCCGATTGCTCTCCGAGCGCTACAGCAAGGTCAGAAAGCGCGGCCGCCGCTTCGGCAAGCTGTCGGCGAAAGACCGGCACCGACTGCGTCTTGGCGTCAAGAAGCTGCGCTATGCATCCGAATGCTTCCGCTCCCTCTTCGAGGGCGAGGCGACGCCCCGATACCTCAAGGTGCTGTCGCGCCTGCAAGACGTCCTCGGCCACCTCAATGACGTCGAGACCGCGAGAGATCTCCTGAAGGAACTCGACGGTGAGGACGGCTCTCCGCCGGCAGCGATCACTCGGGCGAGCGGCCTCGTCATCGGTTGGTACAAGCGGGGCGCCGAGGAGCTGGAGACGAAGCTGCGCAAGCAATGGAAGCAGTTCAAGGCCGATACGCCGTTCTGGGGTGAGGACGGCGCGGGCTAGTTACGCCGCGGGCGCGAGCCGTCGCTGCCAATCCCAGAGCGACAGCACCAGCGCACAGCCGTCGTCGCAGAACTCGGCGGCGAGGCTGAGCGGATCCGGCGGCGTCAGTATGATCTCGCATTCGACCTGACCGCCGCTTTGGGCCACCTGGGGCTGCAGCTTGCGCGCGATCTTCTGTACCCGATGGTTCTCCGGCAGGCACAGCATGTAGATCCGGCTGATGCCGCGGTTCCGGGCGATCAGCGATCCGCGATGGAACAGCTCGGTGCCGATGCCGCGATCCTCGAACGCGCGCTCGACGCTGAGCGCCACCTCGGCATGGCGTTGCCAGACTCGGCCGACCGTCTTCAGCTCCATGACGCCCCGGAGATCGCCGGCGATCCAGCAGCCGAGCGTCACCGACCGGACCCAGTCGGTGCCGGCGCAATAGCGCACGATCCACTCGTCGGCCACCACGTGGCCAAACCGGAATGCGCGCTGCTCCGGATCGAGGCGCAGCAGGTGAGCGGCGAGCGCGTCCGCGTCTTGCGGCCAGAGCTTTCGGAATACCCAGCCGGAGCGGGGGCTCGGCCGATCGTCGTTCGAGCCCGGCGGGCTCGGCAGAGGATCGATTTGCATAGGCACCTCCCGTGACAGAGGCGCTTCCAACCCTGCGCACGAATGTGAGCCGGGCATCGGCGAATGCAACCCAGAACCGAGCGACCCAGCTATACGCACGGATGTTGCGGGGCAAGCGGGCGAGACAGTGTTTGTGAATCCGTGCGCCGGTGTTCGCGCAACAATGCTGCGCGCCACTCAACTCGCGAGCGCGGATGCGCCGTCGGACCGGAGCGGCACGAGGTTGCCGAGGAACTGCTGGGCGGTGGCACGCCAGGAGAATTTGAGCGCGTGGGCGCGGCACGCCTCTCGCGAGATCGGCAGGCAATCGAGCGCCGCGCGGCGGAGATCGGTGTCGAGGCGCCCGACCAGCGCGTCGCCGATCACGTCGAGCGGGCCGGTGACGGGGAAGGCCGCGACCGGGACTCCTGTCGCCAGCGCTTCCAGAAGGACCAGGCCGAACGTGTCGGTGAGGCTCGGAAACACGAACACGTCCGCGGAGGCGTAATAGCGGGCGAGGTCGCGGCCCTCGTGGTGTCCCATGAAATGCACGGCGGGAAAGCGGCGCTTCATCTCGGCGAGCTGCGGCCCGTCACCCACCAACATTTTCGAGCCCGGCAGATCGAGCTTGAGGAAGGCCGCGATGTTCTTCTCGACGGCAACGCGGCTCACCATGAGGAAGATTGGGCGGGGGATGCCCGGCCAATCCGTGCGCGCCGTGGGCTCGAACAGCTCGGCATCGACGCCGCGGCTCCACGGCTGGAGGTTGGCGAAACCGCGTGCCTCGAGCTCGCGCCGGATCGAGGGCGCCGCCACCATGACTCCGCTGGCGGGCGCATGGAAACGCCGGAGCCACGCGTAGCTGAGGCGCACGGGCACGCCGAAGCGTGCCGCCACGTATTCGGGAAACCGGGTGTGGAACGATGTCGTGAAGGCGAGCCCATGCCTCAGGCAGTGGCGTCTCGCCGCCATGCCGAGCGGTCCCTCGGTCGCGATATGGATGGCGTCGGGGTTGGCGGCGTCGATGAGCCGCGCCACCGCGCGGCCGGGCAGCAGCGCCAGGCGGATCTCGGGATATGTCGGGCAGGGCACGGACCGAAACCGCTCGGGCGTGATCGGCCGGACCTCGTGGCCAAGCGCTGTCGCCTCGCGCGCCACCGTGGTGAGGGTCCGCACGACGCCGTTCACTTGCGGCAGCCAGGCGTCGCTGACCAGCGCGATCCTCATTCGGTGCCGGCGACCGGCTCCGTCTGGCGTGCCTCTTGCAGGGCGGGGATCAACATGTCGAAGGCGCGCAGCTGCGCCCAGTTCACGATCTCGAGCCGGCCGTTAGCGTGCTCGACCAGCGCCGTGCAGCTCTCGACCCAATCCCCGTCGTTGCAATAGAGCACGCCCTCGATGTCGCGGATCTCGGCCTGGTGGATGTGGCCGCAGATCACGCCGTCGACGCCCCGCCGCTTCGCCTCTGCGGCGACCGCGCGCTCGTAATTGCTCACGTACTCGACGG
>DATMMM010000455.1:0-2581 GCA_035569735.1 Allostellaceae bacterium
CGCGAGGGCGAGATTCTTGGGCTCATCGGCCCCAACGGCTCCGGCAAGAGCACGACCTTCAATCTGATTTCCGGCGCGCTTCGGCCGAGCGCCGGCTCGATCCGCTTCGGGGATCGCGAGATCGCGGGCGTATCGGCACACGCGGTCTGCAGGATGGGCATCGCGCGCACGTTCCAGATCCCGCGCCCCTTTCGCAGGCTCTCGATCCTCGAGAACGTGATGCTCGCGGCTTACTACAGCCAGGCCGGGGGCGTCGGTCGCGCCGAGGCGCAGAGGCGCGCGGAGGAGGCCCTGGATCTCGTCGGGTTGCTCGCGCGGTCCGACGCGACGACGCATGGTTTGGGCGCCGCCGCGCTCAAGAAACTGGAGCTCGCCCGGGCGCTCGCCGGCCGTCCCAAGCTGCTGCTCGCGGACGAAAGCCTCGGCGGCCTCGATGCTGCCGAGATGGAACGCGCGGCGCGGATGCTGCAGGGTATCCGCGATCGCCTGGGTCTCACCATCGTCTGGGTCGAGCACATCATGGGCGTGCTGATGCCGGTGGTCGATCGCGTTATCGTGCTCGATCACGGCGAGAAGATCTTCGAGGGCGCGCCGCAAGCGGCCGCGCGCGACGCGCGCGTGGTCGAAGTCTATCTCGGAAAGCCCAGAACTTGAGCGCCATGCTGGAAGTCTCCGGACTCTCCGCGGATTATGGCTCGTTCCGCGCGCTCTTCGAGGTCTCGCTCGCCGTGGATGCCGGCGAGACCGTGGCGGTGATCGGCCCGAACGGCGCCGGCAAGACCACGCTGATGCGGGTGATCTCCGGAATGCTGCCGCCGCATTCGGGCGAGCTCAAATTCGAGGGCCGTCCGATCGCCGGACTCACTGCGCACCGGATCGTCGAGCTCGGCATCGCCCATGTGCCGTAAAACCGCCGGCTGTTCCCGCGCCTCACGGTGGAGGAGAACCTGCGCATGGGCGCCTACTTGCCGTCCGCGCGCGGGTCCTTCGCCGAGCGGCTCGACTGGGCCTACGACCACTTCCCGCGGCTCAGGGAGCGACGGCACCAGGTCGCCGGCACCCTGTCGGGCGGCGAGCAGCAGATGTGCGCGATCGCCCGTGCGCTGATGTCGAAGCCGCGGCTCCTGCTGCTCGACGAGCCCTCGGCGGGTTTGGCACCGTTGGTGGTGCAGCAGGTCTTCGATCTCGTGCGCGCCATCGCGGAGGAAGGCTACACGGTGCTGATCGTCGAGCAGAACGTGCAGCAAGTCCTCGACCTCGTCGACCGCGCCTATTTGCTGGAGGTCGGCCACATCGCGCTCGCGGGGTCGGCGGGCGAGCTCAAGCAGAGCGAGGTGATCCGTCGCTCCTATCTGGGGCTCTAGCGGGCGCGCCATGGACATCTACCTCCTGGAAGCCGTGCTGAACGGCATCATGCTCGGCGGGTTGCTGGCGCTCCTGGCGCTTGGGCTGAACCTGATCTTCGGCGTGATCGACGTGGTGTGGATCTGCTACGCCGAGCTGGTGATGTGCGGCATGTACGCGATCTATTGGCTGCACGCCGTCTATGCCTGGCCGTTCCTGCTGGCCTGCGCGGTCGCGATCGCGCTGGTGGCGCTCTTCGGTCTCGTGCTGCATCGGCTCATCATTGAGCCGATATTGGGCTCGGCGCCGATCAACCAGCTGCTCGCCACCGGGGGCATGCTGTTCTTCCTGCAGAGCCTCGCGACGCTGTTGTTCGGCACCGACTTCCGCAATGTCGGCATCCGACTGCCGATCATCGAGCTCGGCGAGATCGATCTGAGCTTCGCGCGCCTGCTCGCCTTCATCACCGCCTTGGTGGGCGCCCTCGGGCTCTACCTCTTCCTCGCGCGCACCTACCTCGGCACCGCGATCCGCGCGATCGCGCAAGACCGCGAGATCATGGGGTTGATGGGCGTCGACCAGCGCCGGATCTATCTCATCACCTCCGCGATCGGCGGCGGGCTCGCGGGACTCGCCGCCTGCCTCCTGGTCCTGCAATACGACGTGCATCCCTTCATCGGCCTCACCTTCGGCCCGATCACCTTCATGATCTGCGTGCTGGGCGGGCTCGGGAACATGTTCGGCGGGGTGGTCGCGGCCTTCATCATGAGTCAGATCATCTCCATCGTCGGCTATTATTTCTCGATCGAGATCTCCTACGTCCTCGCCTTCGTCCTGTTCATCGTGCTGATCGTGATCCGCCCGCAGGGGATTCTCGGCAGATGACCGGCACGCGCATGGCGGCGGGCGCGGGCCTGGCGGCGCTGGTTGCGCTGCCGTTTCTGCTGCCGACCGACTCCTACTACCTGCACATCGTGATCCAGGTGCTGCTCTTGGGCCTGATCTACACGGCCTGGGGCTTCATGGGGCGGTTCGGCCTGGTATCGCTGGGACACGGCGCCTTCATGGGCGTCGGCGCCTATACCTCCTCGCTGCTCTGGAACCTCTACGGCGTGACGCCCTGGCTCGGGATCCCCGCGGGCATGGCGCTCGCGGTGCTGCTCGCGCTGGTGATTGGCTATCCCTGTTTTCACCTGAAGATCGTCGGGCACTATTTCGCGCTGGTGACGCTGGCGCT
>DATMMM010000456.1:0-9064 GCA_035569735.1 Allostellaceae bacterium
GACCTTCCACCACACGCCCGATCACCTGCATCTCAAGAAGGCGGCGGTGTCCCGGCCGATCGCCTATCCGAAGCCCGACGGCAAAGTCAGCTTCGATCGACTCTCCTCGGTATTTATCTCAAATACGAACCACGAGGAGAACCAGCCCCCTCATCTGCAGCTGAAGGACCCCGAGGTCGCGATCACCGTGAATTACGAGCTCTATGACGGGCCGGAACAACGCTATTGCCCTGCGGGCGTCTACGAGTTTGTCAAATCCGAGACCGGCAAGCCGCGCCTGCAGATCAACGCGCCGAACTGCGTGCACTGCAAGACGTGCGACATCAAGGATCCCACTCAGAATATCAACTGGGTGGTGCCAGAGGGCGGAGGCGGGCCCAACTATCCAAACATGTGATCGGCTGCCCGAGGGCTATAAAATGACTTCTTTGTGGTAGACTCCGGCCGGTGAAAGGGATGCGCATGCCAATGGCGGGCAGGTTCACGATGATGGGACGAGCGGCGGTCCTCGGGGTCGCGGCGGTGGTGGCGGCGTGCGGGCAGGCGCCTTCGCAGGGGGCCACCACGGCCCAGACGGCGCCGCCGGTTGCGGTCGAACCGGTCAAGACGGAAAGCGCATTCGGCAGCTATCTCGCCGGCAGCCTCGCGCAGCAGGAGCACGCCTACGGCCCGGCCGCCGAGTATCTCGAGCGCGCGCTTCAGAAGGATCCCAACAATATCGATCTGCTGCGCCGCGCATTCCTGTTGCGGCTCAGCGAGGGCGAGGGCACGCGCGCTGCCGCGCTTGCGACCCATTTGGTCGCGGTCGATCCGCACGCCGGTCTCGCCTCGCTCGTCCTGCTGGTCGAGCAGGCAAAGGCGGGAGACGACGCCGCGGCGGCGAGCGCGGCCGACCGGCTCCCGCCCGAGGGTCTCTTGCGGTTTTCGGCGCCGCTGATCAGCGCTTGGGCCAAGGCGGGCCAGCACGACCAGAAGGCGGCGGTGGCGGCGCTCGACCAGTACGACCGCATGCGCGGCTTCGAGCCGCTGAAAGCGTTCCACCTCGCGCTCATCGACGACTATCTCGGCGACACCGACGGTGCGAGCCAGGCTTATAAAAAAGTCCTCGGCGACAACGAACGGCTCAATTGGCGGACGGTGGACGTGGCGGGCCGCTTCCTGGAGCGCCACGGCCAATCGGAGGAGGCGAAGGCTCTCTATGAGCGGTTCCTGGCCAGCGATCGCGACAACGGCGATCTGGTGCAGCCGAGCCTCGCGCGCCTCAAGGCCGGGCAGGTCCCACCGGCCACGGTCGGCAGCTTGAATGACGGTTTGGCGGAAGCCTTGTTCGACCTTGCGAGCGTGCTCAATCAGCGCGACACGCAGGACTTGGCGCTGATCTACGCCCGGCTGACGCTTGAGCTCGCGCCGAAATACGTGCTGGCGCAAATGTTGATCGCGGAGATCGCGGAGTCCGAGCGGCGGCTGCCGGAGGCGCTCGCGGATTATCGCGCGATCGATCGCGCCTCGCCGTTCGGCTGGACCGCCCGGCTGCGCGCGGCCGAGGTGTTGGACGAGCTCACCCGCACGGACGATGCGGTTGGCGAGCTCAAGCAGATGGCGGCGGAGCGGCCGACCTCCGCGCAGCCGTTGATCGAGGTCGCCGACATCCTGCGCGCACGGAACCGGTTCCCCGATGCGGTCGGCGCTTACGACGGTGCCGTCGCGCGGGTCGAGCCGTCGGATGGCCGTTACTGGAGCCTCTACTACAGCCGGGGCATCGCGCTCGAGCGGTCGGGGAATTGGGCCCGCGCCGAGGCGGACTTCCTGCGTGCGCTCGAGCTGCAGAAGGACCAGCCGCTCGTGCTCAATTATCTGGGATATTCCTGGGTCGAGAAGCGGCAGCACCTGGACCGCGCGCTCAAGATGATCGAGCGCGCCGTCGAGCTCCGGCCCAACGACGGCTACATCGTCGACAGCCTCGGCTGGGCGCATTTCCAGCTGGGCGACTATCCGCAGGCGACGCAATACCTCGAGCGCGCGATCGAGCTGCTGCCGGAGGATCCGACCATCAACGATCACCTCGGCGATGCCTATTGGCGCAGCGGCCGCCTCGCGGAAGCACGCTATCAGTGGCAGCGCGCGCTGCAGTTCCAGCCGGAAGCCGACGAGGTCAAGACGATCGACGCGAAGCTCGACAAGGGCCTGGCGGCGCCGCCCAGCGCTACCACCTCGCGCGGCGGCTGAGCCTCGGGCGGTGGGGCTGGTCCGGCGCGCGGCTCCGGCGAAGCTCAACCTCTACCTGCACGTGCTGGGGCGCCGGGCCGACGGCTACCATCTGCTCGACAGCCTGGTGGCTTTCGCCGATATCGCCGACGTCGTCACCGCGCAGCCGGCGCCGGCGCTCTCGCTCGAGATCACCGGGCCGTTCGCGGGCGCGCTCCAGGACGAGCTGTCCGAGAACCTGGTCTGGCGCGCGGCGACGGCGCTTGCGCGGCGCGCGGGCATCGAGCCCAAGGCCGCGCTCGCGCTCGAGAAGAACCTGCCGGTCACCTCGGGGATCGGCGGCGGCTCGAGCGACGCTGCCGCGGCGCTGAAAGCCCTCGGCGAGCTCTGGCGGCTCGACCTCGGCGAGCGGCCCTTCCAGGGCTTGGGCGCGAGCCTGGGCGCCGACGTGCCGGTATGCCTGTTCGGACAGCCAGCGTGGATCGGCGGGATCGGCGAGGCCGTGGCACCGGCGCCGGCGCTGCCGCCGTGCTCGGTGGTGCTGGCGAACCCGGGCGTGAGCCTCGCCACACCCGCGGTCTTCAAGGCGCGGATTGGCGGCTTCTCCGAGTCGGCTCGGTTCGACGCCGCGCCCGCCGACGCCGCGGCACTCGCTCGCCTGCTCGAGACCCGGCGGAACGATCTGACGGCTCCCGCGCTCGCGCTCGCACCCGGGATATCCCAGGTACTGCGCGCGCTCGAGGCCGAGCCCGGCGCGCTGATCGCGCGCATGAGCGGCAGCGGCGCCACCTGTTTCGCGCTCTTCGCGGACGAGAGTGCCGCGCAAGCCGCCGTGCAACGCCTCAGCGCGGCCCATCCGGGCTGGTGGGTCGCGGCGGGGAAATTGCTCTAGCGGGGTCGCTCTGGCCGTCCGCCGGGGCTGATGATTTAATGCCGGGCATGGCCGCGAAAACGGACTCGAGTTCGTTCTGGGATGCCGCCTCGGATTACATCCGGGTGGTGTTGCGCGACGTCGAGGTGGAGGCCCAGGTGGGGCTGCACCCTTGGGAGCGGCATCCGGAGCGGCCGAGCCGGCTGTTGGTCAGCGTGGAGATGTTCGCGCATCTCGCGCGCGGCCGTGCCGCCGCGGGCGAGAAGCCCGTGATCGACTACGACCGCGTTCGAAACGGCTTGCAGGGCTGGGCCTCGCGCCCTCATACGCCGCTGCTCGAGACGCTCGCCGAGGAAATCGTGGGGCTTTGCTTCGGCGACGCCGCGGTCGAGGCGTGCCGGGTTTCGATCGTGAAGCCGGACATCTTCAACGACGCTGCCGGCGCCGGCGTCGAGATCTATCGCGTGCGGCCGCGGAGCGGATGACCGGCGATGGCGAGCCGGCAGCCCACCGCCCTCGTCACCGGCGCCGCGCGCCGGATCGGCGCCGCCATCGCGCGGGACCTCGCGGCCAACGGCTGGCGCGTCGTCGTGCACTACAACCGGTCGGAAGCCGAGGCCAAGGCGCTCGCGGCCGAGATCGCCCGCGCCGGCGGCTCCTGCGAACTCGTGCGTGCCGACCTCGCCTCGAGAGCCGACGTCGAGGCGGTGTTTCCGCGCGCGCTCCAGAAGGTCGACCGGATCGACTGCCTGATCAACAACGCCGCTGCCTTCCAGTACGACACCATCGGGACGCTGAGCTGGCAGTCCTGGGATGCGCACATGGCCACCAACCTCGCGGCGCCCGCGTTCCTCAGCCGGGATTTCGCGCGGCAGGTTCCCGAGACCGGCGAGGGCGTGATCATCAACTTGATCGATCAGAAGGTCGCCAATCTCAATCCCGACTTTCTGTCCTACACCGTGAGCAAGGTGGGACTGCGCGGGTTGACCGAGACGCTGGCGCTGGGGTTGGCGCCGAGAATACGGGTCTGCGGCATCGCGCCGGGCGTCACCTTGATCAGCGGCAAGCAGACACCCCAATCCTTCGAGAAAGCGTTCAAGGCGACGCCGCTCGGGCGCAGCAGCACCGTCGAGGACATCGTCGCGGCTGTGCGCTTCATCCTCGCCACCCGCTCGCTCACCGGGCAGGTGCTGATGCTCGACGGCGGCGAAAGCCTCGCCGGCCGGCCCCGCGACGTGGCATTCCAGACGAAGTAGCGCCGCGCCGCTTTTAGGGTTTCTGCAGCCGATCGACGTCCGCCTTGAGGCGGAACAACAGGGCTCGGCTCGGTTCGCCGTCGACCTTTAGTTTCCGGTCCGCCTGATATTTGCGGATCGCCTGGGCGGTCTGGTCGTTGAGCACGCCGTCGGAGGGGCCGGGATCGAATTGCAGGCGCGCGAGATCGCGCTGGATCTCGGCAAGCTGAATCTGGTCTAGGGGCCGTGCCGGCGTGCTCGGCGGGGCCGCAGCCGCAGTGGGTGCGGCAGTCGCAGGCTCCGCGCTCCCTGCCGGTTTGGCGGTCGCGGTCTGCGGATTTTCTCCCGGCGAATTTGTGGGCTTCGTCACGCTTCCGGGGATCGGACGCTTCACGCCTTCGGCCAGCTTTATCGCGAGCGCGCGCGCCGCTTTCAATTGCTGCGGGGACATGGTCTCGGCGGCGCGCCGCAACTGGTCGCGCGCCTCGAGATCGCCCGAGGCGGCGGCGATGTTGAACCATGCGTAGGCGTCGACATGGGATTGCTCGACGCCGCGTCCGTTGGCGTAGAGCGCGGCCAAATTGTATTGCGCGGTGACCACGCCTTGATCGGCGGCGCGCCGGAACCAGCGCGCGGCTTCCGCGTAATCCTGTGCCACGCCCGTGCCGTTGGCGTAAGCCAGGCCGAGATTGAGCTCGGCCGAGGGATGGTTCTGCTCGGCGGCGCTGTGATACCAGATCACCGCGCGCACGGGGTCCTTCGCCACGCCGAGGCCGTTATCGTAGAGCGCGCCCAGATTGTATTGCGCGTCAGCCAAGCCTTGCATGGCGGCTTTGAGGAACAACTCGGCGGCCTTCTTGTAGTCCTGCTTGACGCCGGTGCCGAAGGCGTAGCGCACACCGAGGTTGTATGCCTCGAAGATTACCTCCGGGGGTGCCGCCGGCGGCTGCACCCGCGGCCCGACCCCGGGTGGCAGCGCTGCCGCCGTGGTAGCCGCCGGTGGAGGTGGCGTCGCGGCAGCCTTTTGGGCGTCGGCGGGTAGCGATGGCGCCGGCGGCGGCGCGGATGAGATGGCGGCCGCAGGCTGCGCTGTCTGGGCTGCCGCTGCGTCCGCTGGCGGGAGCGCGGGCACGGGCGGTATCGGGGCTGCAATGGCCGGCTCGGGGGTGGCTGGCGCGCTTGGGGCTGGCGGCGGCGCGGCTGCGCTCGGGCCGGCGGCTGGCGCGGGCATGCTCGGACTCGTTGGCGGCACCGAGGCCGCGTCGGGCGCCGGAGCGGACGCCGGCTCGTTGGTCCCCGGCAGCACCACCGTGAGCACCGGCTCCGCGCCCGATGGCGCGTCGCGGTGGCGCAGGTAGTAGGCACCGGTGCCCAACGCCACGACGACGGTGATGGCGAGCAGCGCCAGCGCCAGGGTACGTCGGCCCGACCGAGGTGGCGTGTGGTCGAGCGTGGGCAGTTGCCTGGCGGGAGCGCGGCCGGCGCGCTCCGCGGTGAGCCGGATTTCGGGCAGGGTTTCCTCGGGCGGCGCCAGCTCGACGAGCGTCGATGCGGAGGCCTCCGCCTGTCGCTCGCGCGCTCGCGCACGGGCCGCCGAGAGCAGCGTCGCCAGCGAGCGCGCGACCTCCGCATTGGGCTCGCCAGCCAGAGGCGCCTCGCCGTCGTGGGGGGCGCCCAGCTTGGCGGCGGCGAGGACCGTGCGGGTCAGCCAAGCCTCGGGCGCAAGACCCGCCGCTCTTGCGGCGGCCTCCACGCCTCGGCGCAACTCCGGCGGAAGCGCGACCGCCTGCCAGGCGCGCGCGGCCCCGAGCGCCGAGCGGGCTGATCCGGCCTCGGACTCAGCCGTCATGGATAAGCTCGATCCCGCATCATCTCAGCGTAGGCTACGCCCCAGGTGAAACTCCCTGACCCTCCCCTTCCGGGGTGAGGTCGACCCCTTATAGGGCGCCTAGGCCGGATTGCCAATCGAGCCGCAGGCTCAGGCCCGGTCCTGCGCCGCGCCGGCGGAGGCGCCGCCCTCGATGATTTGCTCGGCTGCCGCCACCGGATCGGGTACGTCCACGAGGCCATAGGCTTGCGCCGGAGCCAGTCGGCCGGCGTCGATCATGCGTCGCACCGACTCGGGGAGGCCCAGAAGGCGCAGCGCCAGCACGATGTGCGGCCGCTCGCGCGCGATGCGACGGGCGAGCACCGCCGGACTCATCCGGTACTCCGTCAACAGCCGCAGATAGGCGCGGCCTTCGTCGAGCGGCGAAAAGTCGCCCCGGCCCAGGTTCTCCGCCAGCGAGAGCATCAGGGCCTCGGCGTCGTCGGCCTCCACGATCACCGCCGGCAGGTCGGCGCGGCCGACACGCTCGGCGGCGAGCCGGCGGCGCTCGCCGGCGACGACTTCGTAGGAGCCGATATGCCCCGCGAGGCGACGCACCAGGATCGGCTCGCGCACGCCCTCGACCACGACCGCCGCGGCAAGCGGGGATATCGCGGGATCGGGATCGCTGGAGCGCCGCGAGCGCAGGCGCGCCGGGCGCAGCCCCGCCACGGCCAGCGTCGTCACCGGTCCCTTCGGCAGCGCCGGCGCGAGCAGCCTCTCGGGCGGCGGCACCTTCGATGGCGCCGGCTCCGATGGTGTGGGGACTGGATCGAGCTGCGGCTGCGGCGGAGCGGGTGGGCTCATCACCGGCGAAGGAGCGGCGTTGGTGGCCGCGGCCGCCGCCGCTTTGGGCAGCCCCTCGATCCGGCTGGCAAGCCAGCTCGTCAAGCCGCTGTCGGCCAGCCGTTGCGCTTCCAGCGAGAGGCGCGGGGCGCGATGGTCGTTGGCAGGGGGAACCATGGCGGGAACGGGCGACTCGAGCGCGACCCGATCGTCCGGCGCGGACGGTGACGGATGATCGGGGCTGGCGCCCGGCTCGTTCGGCGACTCGGTCGGCTCCGGCGCGGAATCCTCGGCAGGCAGGCTCCCGAGCTCGCGAATGATGGCGGAGCGCACGGTCTCGGCGAGCCAATCGCCGAGCGGCAGGCCCGTGGCTGCCGCCGCCGACTCTGCGGCGTGCCGGGCCTCGGGCGAGACATCCCCTGGCTGCCACCCGACTCGAGCGCTCATTTTCGAACTATACCAGCGATCTGCGGTCAGCCCTCAGGCTCTCTCACCCGCACTTCGAATAGCCGCAGCTGGTGCATTGGTCGCAGTTCTCGATGCGGATGAGAGCGGCCTCGCCGCATTTGGGGCACTGCGCCATGCGCCTGCCTTCGCCCGGCAGGTTCGCCACCGCGCGCTTCTCGAGGAGCGCCGGATTCTGCTCGCGCGGCGGCAGGAAGCCGATATCGACCATGTGCTGCTCGATGACGTCGCCGATCGCCGCCAGGAGCGAGGGCACGTAGCGCCCGCCCATCCAGGCGCCGCCGCGCGGATCGAACACGGCCTTCATCTCCTCCACCACGAAGGAGACATCGCCGCCGCGGCGGAACACCGCGGAGATCATGCGCGTCAGGCCGACCGTCCAGGCGTAGTGCTCCATGCTCTTGGAGTTGATGAAGATCTCGAACGGCCGGCGCCGGCCGTCCTGCACGATGTCGTTGATGGTGATGTAGATCGCGTGATCGGCGGCGGGCCAGCGGATCTTGTAGGTGCGGCCCGGCAGCGCCTCCGGGCGATTGAGCGGCTGGGTCATGTAGACGACGGCGCCGGCGTCGTAGATGTCGGCCGCCTTGGGCTGCGGGCGCGGCAACGGCAGCTCCGCTTGCGCCACCGGCTCGCGCGCGGGCTTCACCTCCAGCACGGCGCCGGTGATCTCGTTCGGGCGATAGGTGGTGCAGCCCTTGCAGCCGAGCTCGTAGGCCTGGAGATAGACGTCCTTGAACGCCTCGAAGGCGAAGTCGGCAGGTACGTTGATGGTCTTAGAGATCGAGCTGTCGATGTATTTCTGCACCGCCGCCTGCATCACCACGTGGTCGCTGGGCGAGAGCGCCTGCACGTCGACGAAGGCGTCGGTCAGCGGCGCGTTCTCGCCCTTGAGGCGGCGGTAGAGCCGGTAGGCGTAGTCGGTGACCTCCTCCTCCCGCCGCGTGCCGTCGGGCATCAGCACGTTGCGGGTGTAGCGGAAACTGAACACGGGCTCGAGCCCCGAGGAGACGTTGTCGGCGAGGATCGAGATTGTGCCGGTGGGTGCCACCGACGTCAGCAGCGAATTGCGGATGCCATGCCGCTCGATCGCCGCGCGCACGTCGGCGTCGAGGTCGCGGATGGTCTCGCCCGCGAGATATTTCTCTTGGTCGAAGAGCGGGAAAGCGCCCTTCTCGGCCGCGAGCTCGGTGGAAGCGAGATAGGCCTCGCGCTCGATCGCCTTGAGCCAGCTCTCCGTGAGCTCGACCGCGCGCGCGGAGCCGTAGCGCACGTTGCAGAGGATGAGCGCATCGGCGAGTCCCGTGACGCCGAGGCCGATCCGGCGCTTGGCGCGGGCCTCATGGGTCTGCTGCTCCAGTGGAAAGCGCGAGACGTCGACGACGTTGTCCATCATGCGCACCGCCACCGGCACCACCTGGCGCAGCCGCTCCATGTCGAGGCGCGCCTCGGGTGTAAAGGGATCGAGCACCAGGCTCGCGAGATTGATCGAGCCCAAGAGACAGGCGCCGTAAGGGGGAAGGGGTTGCTCTCCGCACGGGTTGGTCGCGCTGATCGACTCGCAGTAGTAGAGGTTGTTCCGCTGATTGATGCGGTCGATGAAGATCACGCCGGGCTCGGCGTAGCTGTAAGTCG
>DATMMM010000457.1:0-9168 GCA_035569735.1 Allostellaceae bacterium
AGCGCCACCTCCACCATGCGCGAGTGCGCCACCAGCGTGACGGTCTCGCCCGGGCGCAGCACGCGCGCCTTGCCGATCGGCACGATCCAGTCGTCGTGCACCGGGACCGCCGAGGTGTGGCCGTATAACAGCTCGTTCTCCAGGATGATCACGGGGTTGGGATCGCGGATCGCCGATTTGAGCAGGCCCTTATGATCGGCGGCGCTGTAGGGCGAGATCACCTTGAGGCTGGGAACATGCGCGTACCAGCTGGCGTAGTCCTGGGAATGCTGGGCGGCGACGCGCGAGGCGGCACCGTTGGGGCCGCGAAACACGATCGGGCAACCCATCTGCCCGCCCGACATGTAGCGGGTCTTGCTGGCGGAATTGATGATCTGGTCCATCGCCTGCATCGCGAAGTTCCAGGTCATGAACTCGACGATCGGCCTCAAGCCCGCGAAGGCCGCGCCGACGCCGAGCCCGGTGAAGCCGTGCTCGGAGATCGGCGTATCGATCACCCGGCGTGCGCCGAACTCCTCGAGCAGGCCCTGACTCACCTTGTAGGCGCCCTGGTACTCCGCGACTTCCTCGCCCATGAGGAAGACGCTGTCGTCGCGGCGCATTTCCTCCGCCATGGCATCGCGGAGCGCCTCGCGCACGGTGAGGTTGACCGTCTGTCCCGTCCACTCCGGCTCGACATCGGGCGCTTTGGGCGCCGCGGCTGCCGCCGGAACTGTGGCGGGCCTGGCGGCGGGCGCAGGCTCACGCGCTGCCGGTTGCGAGGGCGCCGCTGGCTGCGCGGGCGGGGCTGCCTGCTTCGAGGGAGCGCCGCCCCCGGCCGCCGCGTCGACGCTTTCGCCGTCGGCGGCGATCACCGCGATGGGCGAATTCACCGCGACATGATCGGTTCCCTCGGGCACGACAATCTTGGCGAGCACCCCCTCGTCCACGGCCTCCACCTCCATGGTGGCCTTATCGGTCTCGATCTCCGCGAGCACGTCGCCGGATTTGACGGAATCGCCGACCTTCTTGTGCCACTTCGCGATCTTGCCCTCGGTCATGGTGGGCGAGAGCGCGGGCATCAATACGTCGATCGCCATGGGTCTCCCTTGGAACGCGTTGCGCTCTTGCGCTTTGGAGGCAGATTTCAGGCTTCCGCCAGCACGTCGGTCCACAGCTCCTGGGGATCGGGCTCCGGGCTCTCCTGGGCAAAATCCGCGGCGGCGGTGATGAGGTCTTTGACCTCCTTGTCGATTTCCTTAAGCCGGTTCTCGTCGGCGATGTTGCCGTCGAGGATGCGCTTGCGCACCTGATCGATCGGATCGTGCTCGGAGCGCATGCGCGAGACCTCGTCGCGGCTGCGGTACTTCGCGGGGTCCGACATGGAGTGGCCGCGGTAGCGGTAGGTCAGCATCTCCAGGATGTACGGGCCCTTACCGCCGCGCGCGTGGGCGAGCGCCTCCTCCGCGGCCTGGTTCACTGCAAGCACGTTCATGCCGTCGACCTGGTGCCCCGGAATGCCGAAGGGCGCGCCGCGGCTATAAAGGTCGTGCGAGGCGGAGCTGCGCGTGACCGACGTCCCCATGCCGTATCGGTTGTTCTCGATCACGAACACCACCGGCAGCTTCCAGAGCGCCGCCATGTTGAAGCTCTCGTAGACCTGGCCCTGGTTGACCGCGCCGTCGCCCAGATAGGTGATCGAGACCAGATTGTTGCCGCGATAGTGGTGGGCGAAGCCCAGGCCGACGCCGATCGGCACCTGTGCGCCGACGATGCCATGGCCGCCGAAGAAGTTCTGCTCGCGGCTGAACATGTGCATCGAGCCGCCTTTGCCCTTGGAGTAGCCGCCGCGGCGTCCCGTGAGCTCCGCCATCACACCTTTGGGATCCATGCCGGTCGCCAGCATGTGTCCGTGGTCGCGGTAGGAGGTGATGATGGTGTCGCCCTTCTGCACCGCGGCTTGCACCCCCACCACCACGGCTTCCTGGCCGATATAAAGATGGCAGAAACCGCCGATCAGCCCCATGCCGTACATCTGGCCGGCCTTCTCCTCGAAGCGCCGGATCAGCAGCATGTCGCGGTAGAATTTGAGCAAGCGTTCCGGCTCGACCGCGGGTTCCTCAGGCTTCAGCGGTCGAACCTTGCGCCTTGCTACTGCCATCGGGAGCCTCCCCAGGGTCGCCGCCCGACCGGCGACGTTCGGGCTAAGATGGCTCGCCGACCCCATGATTGCAACCCCCAACAGGCGGCAAATTCTTGTTTCGCAAAGCAAAATGACACTTAACCGGATTTCGGTTAACTGGCCTGAATCGACACATTGACCCCGGGGAGCCGGTCTGCCGTCCCGCGATTTGAGCACGTGTGGTCTGCGCCACAACATCAAGTTCGCGCGAGGTCGGACGAGATGCTAGTTCGAGGGTCCCGCCGTCAAGGGGATCACGATCTCGTTCGGCCCGACCAGATTGAGCGTGGCACGCGCGCGCTCATCGAGCATATCGGGATCGAGATGCTCGGGCTGCAGCAGGCCGACGCGGCGCTCCAGCGTCGCCCGCTCGCCGTCGAGCGCCGCCAGCGTGGCCTTGGCGTCGCGCAGCTCCTGGGTCAGCTCCATCCAGGCGAGCAAGCCGCGGTCGCCCACGAACAGGTGGTAGGCGAAGTAGCAGACCAGGCTGATGCCCAGCACCGGCCCGGTGATTGCGCGCCCCCGCCGGCGAAGCTCGTGCACGACTCGCATGGGCGCGCAGGGAATCACGCGGGAGTCGCGGCGTCAACCCCGTCGACTCGCAGTGCAGCATGAAAGGACCTAGGTCCGGCGCGCGAGCGCGAGGCCCAGGCCCGCCCCGATCAGCAGCCCTCCAGATAGCCGGTTCCGCAGCCGCCCACGGCTGCCAAGGAACCTGCGAACGCGGCCCGCGAGAACCGCCCAGGCGCCGTCGAGCAGGGCAGCGATGACCAGAAATGTGAGCGACAAAAGGACGATCTGCGGCTGAGGGTCGCCGTTCATGCTGATGAACTGCGGGAAGAATGCGCCGAAGAACAGCAGCGTCTTGGGATTGGAGAGCGAGACCAGCAGCCCGCGCAGGTAGATCGCGCGGAAGGATTTCGGCTGCGGCTTCGTCCGGGTGAGGTCGACCGGATCGGCTCGCCACTGCTGGATCCCGATGTAGACGAGATAGGCGACGCCAATCCACCGGATCCACTCGAACCAATAGGCGAGCGTGCCGAGCACGGCAGTCATGCCCAGCGCGGTGATGATAACCTGAACCAGCACAGCCGAGCTGGTGCCCGCCACCGTGAGCAGGCCGTAGCGCGTGCCGTAGGCGACGCTGTTGGCGACGATCAGCGACACGTTGGGGCCGGGTATCAGGATCAGGATGCAGGTCGCCAGCACGAAGGTCAGATAAAGGCTCAGGTCCATCGGGGAATGCTCCCTTGGCTTGGGTCATGACACCGCGCCGGCAAACAAAAGGCCCCGCCGACGCGTCTGGGCGGGGCCTTTTGAGTTCGGGTGTTCGGGCGCTTAGCGAAAGAGAGATCCAACCGCCAACGCGCCGACCCATTCCGAGCACACGGGGCCGCCGCCGAAAAACCGACGTTGGCGTTGCATCCCGGAGTTGCGAAGGATCACGTGCATGAGCGGAAACTAGCAGTGCCGCGCCGCGACCGTCAATTACGGCTTACCGCCGCAGCGCTGCCCGGCCCGGGTAGCGCGCGGCGGCACCGAGCTGCTCCTCGATGCGGATGAGCTGGTTGTACTTCGCGGTACGGTCGGAGCGCGCGAGCGAGCCGGTCTTGATCTGGCCGCTGTTGGTGGCGACCGCGATGTCGGCGATGGTGGCGTCCTCGGTCTCGCCCGACCGGTGCGACATCACCACGCCGTAGCTCGCGCGCTGCGCCATCTCCACGGTCTCCAGCGTCTCCGAGAGCGTGCCGATCTGGTTCACCTTGACCAGGATGGCGTTGGCGATGCCCTTGGCGATGCCGTCGGCGAGACGCTTCGGATTGGTGACGAAGTTGTCGTCGCCCACGAGCTGGATCTTGCCGCCGAGGCTGCGCGTCAAATGCACCCAGCCCTCGACGTCGTCCTCGGCCATGCCGTCCTCGATGGAGACGATGGGATAGCGGCGCACGAGGTCCTCGTAGAGTTTCGTGAGGCCGGCGGCGTCGAGCGTCTTGCCCTCGCCTTCGAGCACGTATTTGCCTTTCTCGAAGAGCTCGGTCGCGGCGACATCGAGGCCGAGCGACACGTCCTCGCCGGGCTTATAGCCCGCGGCCTCGATCGCCTTGACGATGAAGGCCAAGGCCGCATCCGCCGAGGCGAGATTGGGGGCGAAGCCGCCCTCGTCGCCGACATTGGTGTTGTGGCCGGCGTCCTTGAGCTGCTTGCGAAGCGCGTGGAACACCTCGGAGCCCATGCGCACCGCCTCCGCCAGCGTCGGCGCCGAGAGTGGCAGGACCATGAATTCTTGGAAATCAATAGGATTGTCGGCGTGAGCGCCCCCGTTGACGATGTTCATGAGCGGCACCGGAAGCGTGCGCGCGAACACGCCCCCTATATAGCGGTAGAGCGGCACGCCCGTGTCGAGGGCCGCCGCCTTCGCCGACGCCAGCGAGACGCCGAGGATCGCGTTCGCGCCGAGCCGGCTCTTGTTGGGCGTGCCGTCGAGCGCGATCAAAGTGCGGTCGATGCCGAGCTGATCCTCGGCCTCGAAACCGGAGAGCGCGTCGAAGATCTCGCCGTTGACCGCGTCGACCGCCTTGCGCACGCCCTTGCCGCCGTAACGCTTGGGATCTCCGTCGCGCAGCTCCATCGCCTCGTGCGCGCCCGTCGACGCCCCCGACGGCACCGCCGCGCGCCCGAGCATGCCGGTCTCCAGGATCACGTCGACCTCCACGGTCGGATTGCCGCGGCTATCGAGGATCTCGCGGCCGATGATGTCGGTGATGGCGGTCATCGTGAAGTTCCTGAAGGGGGTGCGTCCTTCGACGCGCTTCGCTTGCTCAGGATGAGGCGCAATTTATATCGTTATATCGCACAAGAAAATGCGCCTCATCCTGAGCAAGCGAAGCGCAGCGAGCGCGTCGAAGGACGCACGTTAGCGATCCAGCGCGACCGGCCGCGCCTTCGCCAGCCGGTCAAATTCCATCAGGGTCTCGAGGAGCGCCGGCAGGTCCTTGAGCTTGACCATGTTGGGGCCGTCCGAGGGTGCGTTGTCCGGGTCCTGGTGCGTCTCCATGAAGACGGCGGCGACGCCGACCGCGACCGCGGCGCGCGCCAGGACGGCCACGAACTCGCGCTGGCCGCCGGTCGAGGCGCCCTTGCCGCCGGGCTGCTGCACCGAATGAGTGGCGTCGAACACCACGGGATAGCCGGTCTCCGCCAGGATCGGCAGCGCGCGCATGTCGTTGACGAGCGTGTTGTAGCCGAAGCTCACGCCGCGCTCGCAGAGCAGGATGTTGGAATTGCCGGCATCGGCCACCTTGCGCGCGACATTGGCCATGTCCCAGGGTGCCAGGAACTGGCCCTTTTTTATATTGATGGCTCGGCCGGTCTTTGCAGCCGCCACCAGCAGATCCGTCTGCCGGCAGAGGAAGGCTGGGATCTGCAGGACATCGACGGCCTCGGCGACCGCGGCGCACTGGCCGGGCTCGTGCACGTCGGTCAGCACCGGGCAGCCGAAACTCTCCCGAATCTCCGCGAGGATCGGTAGGGATTGCTCGAGCCCCATGCCCCGCGCGGCGTCATGCGAGGTGCGGTTCGCCTTGTCGAAGGAGGTCTTGTAAATGAGGCCGAGGCCGAGCCTTCCCGTGAGTTCGACCAGCGCGTGGCTCATCTCCAGCGCATGCGCGCGGCTCTCGAGCACGCAGGGACCCGCGATCAGCGCCAGCGGCCTGTCGTTGGCGATCGTGATATTGCCGACATGGACGGTGCGGGTTGCGGCCATGCGCCTCTGCTTACAAGGAACATGGGCAGAGGGCTAGAGCGGAGTGCTGCGTGTCAAAAAGAGGGTTTCGGCCGCCTCTGGTGCTCGGCGTCACACTTCGGCCACGCCTCGCGCCGTAGCCTCGACCCGGAACACGCGGTTTTCAGATAGTAGGGAGTTGTCATGGGTCGTTGGTTGAAGGGCGAGCCGAGGCTGAGGGAAGTGCTGGCCGATCCCGTGATACGTTTGATGATGCGGCGCGACCGGGTGGACCCGGAGCAACTGCACGCCTTCTTGCGGCACCTCAACGATGCGCGCGTGAGTAGCGGCTTCTGGGGAATGCCAGCGGGGTTCAGTGATTTCGAATGCCCAAAACCGGATGCGCTGGTTCGCTGAGCGCGCGCCCTGGCTGCCGGTCGTCCAAATTCAGCACGGGGGTCGTCTGGTCGGACCCTTCGACGAGCTGTCGATCGGTGCCGAGAGGTTTTGCTTGACCGTTTTTTCGATCGAGGCGGCCAACGTCTCGCAGCGTTCCGAGAGCGCCTGCAGCTCTTCGCGGATGCTCGGAATGTCGAAGCTCGCCGCGAGCACGCGCAAGACCCGCGCCTGCTCGCGCAGTTGGCCCACTCTGGTCATTGGGGACTCTCCCTCGGGGTACTGAATTTTTTGAACAGTTCCAATGTGGGGGCTGACCCGCGCGGCGCAAGTGGGGACGAGGCTCCTGCGCGCTCGCGCGTGACGCAAGTCACAGGTTCACGCAGCAGTCGATAAAGCCAGCGGGGATGTGAAGCGCATCACAGCCCTATCGCCTCCCGTGTGACTAGATGAGCCCGACGCAGATGCTGCTGCCCTTTCAGGAGGCCATCATGACCGAGTACGAGCGCGAGCCCACGCTGGAAGACGTGCTGGCCGATCCGCTGGTCCACGCCCTGATGGCGCGCGATCATGTCGACGCCGAGGAAGTCCGCGCCTTGCTCGAGCGGTTGCGCGGCGCTGAGAAGCGCAGGCCGCCGGGTGAGGCCAAGGCGGCGGCGGCTCATGAATGGATGACGTCGCTCCACACGCGTGGCCGCGCCGTTGGCCTGCGCTACAGCACGCGGGGCGTCATCGACGCCTAGGGTTCGGACTGGCCGGCATCGCCGCCAGCCGCGCTCCCAGAATGCTCCCGAGCACGATCGGCGCGCCGATCGCCTGACTGATCGTGAGCGGCTCACTGAAGAGCAGCCACCCGTAGAGCGCCGCGGTAACCGGTAGTGTCAGCAGGCTCACGGCCGAGAAGGTGGCGCCGACGTGAGGCATCGCCACTGTGAGCAGGCCTTGGCCGAGCGCATGCGAGATGAGCGCCAACGCCAAGACATCCGCCCAACCGTAGAGCGTTTTCGGCAGCAGACTCTCGCCCGAGGCCACCGCGAGCACCAGCAGGCAGGCCGCCGTCACTCCGACGGTTCCCGCCATCACCGTCGCGGATCGCTGGCGCAGGCGCAAGCGGCCAACCGCCATCAGATAGGCAGCGAAGGCGACGGAGGAGAAGACCCCCAACCCGTCGCCCCAGAGCTGGCCCACATCGATGCCGAACTTGTCGCTGGTGAGGATCGCAACACCCAGGATCGCGGCGGTCATGGCGGCGATGAAGCCGCGGCTGACCCGTTCGCCGAACAGCAGGAAGCTCGCGAGCGAGACGAAGATCGGCGCGAGGTTGCTGAGCAGGCTCGCGTTGGCGATCGAGGTTAGGTGCACGGCCCAGGCGTAGGCGGAGATGTTCGCCGCGAAGACCGCGCCGCCGAATGCCATGAGCCAGGCATCCGCGCGCCGAAAGCTCGGCCGAGCGAACTCCAGGCGGCTGGCGCGCCGCCGATCGACCGCCATCCACGCCGCGAAAACCGGAATGGTCAGCAGCGCCCGATAGAACGCGGTCGCCGCCGGGCCGAGCTCGGACCACCGGAACAGGATCGGCGTGAAGGACAAGAACACGACGGCAAGCGCGAGCTGGACGAAGGCGCGCCGCGCGACTGGGCTCGTCTTCTCGCGCTCGGGTTCGGCCGCGGCCGCCGCACGGTCCATTACATCTCGATGAGGGCGTGCGCCGGCTTAAACCAGCCGGCTCTGGTCGAGCGCGGCGCGGATGAAATCCGCGAACAGCGGATGCGGCTCGAAGGGCTTCGACTTGAGCTCGGGATGGAATTGCACGCCGATGAACCAGGGATGCTCAGGGATCTCCACGATCTCCGGCAGCTCGCCGTCGGGCGACATGCCGGAGAAGCGCAATCCCACGGCCTCCAGCCGCTCTTTGTAGTTGACGTTGACTTCGTAGCGGTGGCGGTGGCGCTCGCTGATCCGCGTGGCACCGCCATAGATCTCGGAGACGCGGCTGCCCTCGTCGAGCCTCGCCTCGTAGGCGCCCAGCCGCATGGTACCGCCCATGTCGCCATTGGCTTTCCGGCGCTCCAGCACATTGCCGCGCATCCATTCGGTCATCAGCCCGACCACCGGATCCTGGCACGGTCCGAACTCCGTCGAGCTGGCGTCGGGGAGATCGGCCAGGTGCCGGGCGGCTTCGATTACCGCCATCTGCATGCCGAAGCAGATGCCGAAGTAGGGCACGTGGCGCTCGCGCGCGAACCGCGCCGCCTCGATCTTGCCCTCGGAGCCGCGCTCGCCGAAGCCGCCGGGCACCAGTATCCCGTGCACGCCCTCGAGGTGCTGGACGGCGTCCTCGCGCTCGAACACCTCCGAATCGATCCAATTCAGGTTGACATGCATGTTGTTCGCGATCCCGCCGTGCGAGAGCGCCTCGGCCAGCGACTTGTAGCTGTCTTTCAAATGCGTGTACTTGCCGACCACGGCGATGTTGACCTCACCCTCGGGCTTGCGGATGCGCGAGACGATGGTTTGCCACTGGCCGAGCCGAGGCTCGGGCGCCTTGATGCCGAAGTGGTTGCAGACCTCGCGGTCGAAGCCCTCGGCGTGATAGGCGTTCGGCACGTCATAGATGGTGTCGACGTCGAGCGCGGGGATCACCCGGGATTCCCGGAGATTGCAGAAGAGCGCGATCTTCTTGCGCGCGCTCTCGGGGATCGGCCGGTCGCAGCGGCAGAGCAGGATGTCCGGCTGGATGCCGAGGCCGAGCAGCTCCTTGACCGAGTGCTGCGTCGGCTTGGTCTTGAGCTCGCCCGCCGAGGGGATCCAGGGCACCAGCGTCAGATGCACATAGAGCACGCGCTCGCGGCCGAGCTCGTTGCCCATCTGCCGGATCGCCTCCAGGAAC
>DATMMM010000458.1:0-16315 GCA_035569735.1 Allostellaceae bacterium
AGCGCCACCAGCGTCTTGCCGGTCATGAGCGTGACGCCGAGCTCCAGCAGCCGGCGCTGGATCGCGGCCTGCTCGAGCGTATTGACGGTGAAGGCGGAGACCAGGCTCTCGGGCGTCACCAGCGTCACCCCCGATCCCGCGCGGCGCAAAACCTCCGCGATGACGCCGCCCATGTAGTAGTGCTCGTCGTCGAAGATCACCACGGGTCCTTCGGGCCGTGCGCCCGCCATGATGTCATCGGGCGTCAGCACGCGGATCCGGTCGAGGCCGGGCAGCGGCCGATCGTGCGTCCGTCCGACGCCGTCGCCGCGCCAGCGGGATCCGGTGGCGAGCGCCACCAGCGACGAGCCCACCTCGAGCACCGCCGCCGCGTCGAGCCGGCTCTCGCGGAAGATCTCGACCTTCGCCAGCTTGTTGAGTTGCCCGATGCGCCAGTCCCGCACCCGGCTCCAGGATGCGAGGCCGGGGAGCTTGCACTCGCGGGCGACTCGGCCGCCGAGCTCGCGGCTCGCCTCCGCGAGTGTCACGCGATAGCCGCGCTCGCCCAGCGCGCGCGCCGCCTCGAGCCCCGCGGGTCCCGCGCCCACGATCAGCACGGTGTCGTCGGTGTCGGCGGGCGGTAGGCGCTCGGGATGCCAGCCGCGCCGCCATTCCTCGCCGCTGGTGGGGTTCTGGGTGCAGCGCATGGGTGCCCCCAGCTTGTCGCCGGAAGCGCAGATGTTGCAGCCGATGCACTCGCGGATGTCGTCGAGCCGGCCTTCCTCGATCTTCTGGGGCAGGAACGGATCGGCGATCGAGGGTCGCGCCGCGCCGATGAAGTCGAGAACGCCCTTCTTGACCAGCGCCGCCATGTGGTCGGGCGAGGTGTAACGGCCGACGCCCACCACCGGCTTGGTGGTGAGCCGCTTCACGAAATCGATGTAGGGCTCCTGATACCCCTCCTCGGTGAAGCGCGAGGTGGCGCTGTCGTTCTCCCACTCGCTGACGTTGACGTCCCAAAGATCCGGCAGCTCCGCCAGCATCTCGATGACCTCGCGGCCTTCGCCCGCGCTGGTGAGTCCGTCGGGACCCAGGAGCTCGTCGACCGCCAGGCGCACCGCCACCGCGCAGGTGTCGCCGACGGCCTCCTTCGTATCCTCGATCAGCTCGCGCAGCAGGCGGCAGCGGTTCTCCAGGCTGCCGCCGTACTCGTCGCTCCGCCGGTTATGCCGGCGCGACAGGAAATGCATGGGGAGCGACAGATCGTGCCCGGCATAGACATAGACGATGTCGAACCCGGCCTTGCGCGCGTTGAGCGCGCCCTGGCGCAGCCAGTGGCGGAGGTTGCGGATGTCCTCCTTGTCCATGGCGCGGGCGGTGATCGGCACCGAATAGGGCACCGGCCGCGCGCTCGGCGCCATCGGGATCTCCCGCGATTCCAGATTGAGCCCGCGATAGCCCATATGCGTGAGCTCGATGCCCGCGAGGCTGCCGTGCCGGTGGATGAGCTCGGTCGTGCGCGCGAGGTAGGGGATGTCCTGCGCGTCCCAGAGCCGGATCTCCTTGAGCGTGCTGCCGCTGGGGTGCACGTCGCACTGCTCCGTGCAGACCACGGCCCAGCCGCCCTCGGCCTTGATGCCACGCATCACCGCCATCGGCGTCGGCCACGCGCGGCCCATGCCGTTGCAGTGCGGCACCTGGTAGAACCGATTGCGCGCCGTCACCGGGCCAATGCGAACCGGCTCGAACAGCACGTCATAGCGGGCATCGCGCATGGAGCGCGCCTCCATCAGGCCGCTTCGCGGCGCAGCTCGGCCCAGGTGTCGTCGAGGGCGCCGCGCCAGCGGCGCAGCATCTCGTCGACCTCGGGCTCGTCGATGATGAGCGGCGGCGTGAACACCACGCGGTCGCCGACCACGCGCAGGATGAGCCCGCGGCGCCGCGCGTGCCGGTCGATGATCCCGCCCACGCGTCCGGCGGGCGCATAGGAGCTGCGCGCGGCCTTGTCCTGCACGAGCTCCACGCCACACAACAGGCCGACGCCGCGGACGTCGCCCACCAGCGGATGCTCGGCCGATTTCGCGAGCTCGGCGAGGAGATGCGCGCCGACGCGGCGGACATGGCCCACCACGTCCATCTCCTCGTAGATACGCAGCGTCTCCAGCGCCACCGCTGCGGTCACGGGATGGCCAGCGTGGGTGTAGCCGTGCGCGAAGCTGCCCTGCTTGTCGCCGGCTGCCAGCATCGCCTGGTAGATGCGATAGCTCACCAGCAGAGCCGAGACCGGCTGGAAGGCCGCCGAGAGCGCTATGGCGCAGGACATCATGTCGGGCTCGAGCCCGAAGGTCTCGCTGCCCCACCAGTTGCCGGTGCGGCCGAAGCCGCAGATCACCTCGTCGGCGACGAACAGCACGTCGTATTTGCGCAGCACCCGCTGGATCTTCTCGAAATAGGTCCTGGGCGGCAGGATGCCGCCGCCGCCGCCCATCACCGGCTCCGCGAAGAAGCCGCCGACCGTCTCCGGTCCTTCCGCCAGGATGAGCTGCTCGAGCGCATCCGCCATGCGGGTCGCGAACTGCTCTTCGCTCTCGCCGTGCTCGTGCAGCCGGTAATAGTGCGGGAATTCCGTGTGCCGCATCATCGGCAGCGGCAGGCCGAAGCCCGCGTGCATGTCGGGCCGGCCGGAGACGCTGACCGCGGCGATGGTGTTGCCGTGATAGCCGCCCTTGCGCCCGATGATCTTCATCTTCGCGGGGTTGCCCTTGGCGTGGTGGTAGTACCAGATCAGCTTGATTGCGGTGTCGTTCGCCTCCGATCCCGAGCACTGGAAGATCGCCTTCGACATGGTCTTGGGCGCGATCGACAACAGCTTCTCCGCGAGATCGATCACCAGCGGATGCGATGCCTGGCGGAAGGTGTGGTAGTAGCCGAGCTGCTTCATCTGGTCGTAAGCCGCGCGCGCGAGGCGCTCGGACGCCGTGAATCCCAGCGAGGCGCACCACAAGCCGGCGGCGGCCTCGATGTAATCCTTGCCGGTCTCGTCGAAGATGCGGCAACCCTCGCCGCGCGTGACGATGAGCGGGCCCTCGTCTCTGAGCTTGCGCAGATTGGTCTGCGGATGCACGTGGTAGGCGACGTCCCTTGCGGCGGGCGAATTCGGCAGCGGTGCGTTCATGGTGGTCCCTCCGAGATCAGCATAGGACAGCCGTTGCGCTCGCGACAAGGCGAGCCCCTTGCTCCGGTCGTGTATCGGCGCGTCGCGATTCTATGCGTTGTGCGCCATGGGCGGAGTGCTATGCTCCCCGCGTCTAATCCCGAGCGCCGGGCACGCGGCGCACACAAGCCATAATAACGGAGGCAGAGATGCGAGAAGGACGCTGGCATGTCGCAGGCAAGCTCGCCGTGCTGATCGGCGCGCTTGTCATGGTACCGACACAGTTCACGGCCACACCGGCCCAGGCCCAGGACGCGATCAAGGTGGGTTGGGTCGGCCCGTTGTCGCCGCCGGGCGGCTACGCCGAGGGCGCGCTGATGAAGCAGGCGGCGGAGCTCGCAGCGGAGGAGATCAACGCCAAGGGCGGCGTGCTCGGACGGAAAATCCAGATCGTATACCAGGACACGCGCGGCCAGCCCGAGGAAGGCACCGCCGCGGCGGAGCGGCTGATTTCCCAGGACAAGGTCGTCGCCATCACCGGCGAGTTCCACAGCTCGGTGTTCCTGGCGGAGATGGAGGTCGCGCACAAGGCGGGGATCCCGATCATCGCGGTCGACGTTTGGGCCCTCAAGATCACCGGCAAGGGGTATCCGGAAGTGTTCCGCGTGGCGCCCAATCAGGCGCTGATCGCCGGCAAATACGCGGACTGGATTGCCGAGGCCGGCTTCAAGAACGTGGCCGTCCTTGCGGAGAAGACGGATGGCGGGCAGAGCGCACTCGACGTCCTATTGCCGGGCCTGCAGAAGCACGGCGTCAAATATGAGCAGGTCGGTGCCGATCCGAACGCGACGGAGTTCACCGCGCAGATCGAGCGCTTCAAGTCGCATCAGCCGCCCTTCGACTTCTTCATGACGGAGTACAGCGAATCGGGCGCCTATCCCTTGGTGAGCCAGTCGCACACGCTCGGCTTCGCGCCGACGGCCCAGACCGGAATTGCGAATTCCGGCGGTCCGGCGGTCGATCCGACCTTCTGGAAGAACGTCGGCCAAGGCGGCGTCGGTCTCGTCACGGAGATCGTGAATTTGCCGAAGAACGCCTATAACGACACGACCAAAGCGTTCATCGCGGCGTTCAAGAAGAAGTACAATCAGCCGGCGTCACCGCAGGCGATCGAGAACTACGACGCCATGCTGGTGCTCGCCGACGCGATCAAGCGGGCGAACTCCACGGACGGCAAGGCGATCATCGCGGCGCTCGAGAAGACGGATATCGTCTTGGGCCGGGGCCGGTACACCTTCTCGACCGGCCACGAGCCGGACTGGGCCTATCACCAGTTCATGGGCGCGCCGGTGGCACTGGTGCAATACGACAAGGTCAACCAAGACGCGGAGGACGCGCCGATTGTTTGGCCGCGCGACATTTCGACCGTGAAGTACACCTATCAGAAGCCGGGCAAGTGAGCCGTCGCTCGGAGGCCTAAGGCACGTTCGCGGGGAGATCGCGCGCAGGCGCATTTGAGCCGCCGGCGCGGGGTCTCCCCGCTTCGCCTTCGAGAGAGCATTCTTTAGGCGATGAGCTGGGATTATTTTTTCGTACAAGTCGCGAACGGGGCCGTCATCGGCGTGATCTACGCGCTGATCGCCGTCGGCGTGACCCTCATATTTTCCATCCTGAAGATCGTCAATTTCGCCCACGGCGACCTCTACATGCTCGGGGGTTACTGCGCTTATTACGTGATCGAGTTCTTGGAGTTTCCGCCATTGGCGGCGATGGTCGTGGCGATGGTCGCGCTTTTCGTGTTGGCCATCATCCTCGAGCGTCTGTTGCTGACGCCTCTCTACAGCGACACGACAGAGCGCAAGGACGAGTACGGACTCATCGTCACCTTCGGTCTCGCCTACTTCCTGCGGAACATCGCTGTCATCGCCTTCGGCCCGTTTCCGCTGAAGCCGCCTTCTTTCATCCCGGGGGTGCTGCGGATCGACAATCTGATCCTGACCAATGACCGCTTGGTCGCGGCTGGCATCGGCATCGTGCTGATCGCCGGCCTCCTCTATTTCATGCAGCGGACCATCTGGGGACAGGCGCTCGATGCGGTGAGCCAGTCGCGGGATTCCGCGGCGATCGTGGGCATCAATGCTCGCCGCTTCAACTCCTTCGCCTTCGGCATAGGCGCGGCGCTCGCCGCCGCCGCCGGGGCCCTGGTCGCGCCGATCTTCTCGCTGGCGCCCGACATGGGTGTCCTGCCCAACATTCACGCCTATGTCATCGTGATTCTCGGCGGGATGGGTTCGGTTACCGGCAGCATCATCGCCGGCGTGATGCTCGGCGAGGCCGAGAATCTCTTCACGGCGTACTTTCCGGACGCGACGCGGGCCTTCGCCTACTCAAATGCTTTCGGCGTGGTGATGCTGATGATCTTCCTGGTTTTCCGGCCGCAGGGTCTGTTCGGCCGACGCCATCTGCGAATGGAGTAGGGTTCCGTGCGAGCGCCGCATATCTACATCTTGCTCGCGCTCGCGGGCCTCGCGCTTGTTTTCGCCGACCAGCTCAATTCCTATTGGATGCACGTCGCCATCATCGCGATGTACTACGGCATCCTCTCGGCGAGCTGGTCGTTGCTCGCGGGCTCTGTCGGCTTGTTCTCGCTGAGCCACATGGCTTTCGCCGCGATCGGCGCCTACACCTCGGCGCTCCTGATCAAGTGGTACGGCATTCCGATTCCCGTGGGAATGGCCGCGGGTGTCGTCATGTGCTGCGCGATCGGCGGGCTAATCGGCTGGGTGTGCCTGCGCATGAGCGGCCCCTATCTCGCGATCTTCACCCTCGGCTTCTCCGAGATCGTCCGGATCACGATCGCGACCGAGGACGATGTGACCGCTGGCATGGCCGGGCTGCACACCGAGCCGCTCTTCCAGAGCGCCGCGACCCGGCTTCCCTATTTCTATGCGGCTTTCGCGCTCCTCGTGGTTTCGCTCCTGCTCATGGGCTTGCTTGTGCGCTCGCGCTGGGGCCTGTTCCTGCGCGCCATCCGAGAGGACGAGCAGGCCGCCGCGGCATCGGGCGTGGCCGTGGCGCGCTTTCGGATTCTTGCCTTCGCCATCGCGAGCGGGTTCGCCGGGCTCGCCGGCGGATTCTATGCGCATTACATCCCCATCATCACGCCCAGCATGGGCGATCTCAACGAGATGGCGAAGCTCGTGGTCATGACCGTGATCGGCGGCATGGAGCGGCTGCCGACCGCGGTCGGCGGCGCGATCGTGGTGGAGTTCCTCCTCGAGGAGCTGCGCGATTACGGCCAGTGGCGGCTGCCGCTCTTCGGCATCATCCTGCTGCTGACCATGCGCTTCGCGCGCAACGGGCTCCTGACGCCGATCTGGCTCCGGTTCGTGCGTATCGGCGAGGCGCCGGGCAGCGCGCCGCCGGGCATCGGCGAAGAGAAGGGCTCCGAGGCATGAGCGAGGCCGGCGAGCTCGTCCGCGGCAGCGGCCTCACCAAGCGCTACGGCGGCATCGTCGCGAACGACGCCGTGGACTTTGTCGTTGCCGAGGGCGATCTCATCGGCCTCATCGGGCCGAACGGCTCCGGCAAGACCACGCTCATCCACATGCTGACGGGCCATCTCGAGCCCGACGGCGGCGAGGTGGCCGTGCGCGGCCGGCGCCTCACCGGCCGGGCCCCGCACATCTACGCCGCGATGGGCGTCGCGCGGACCTTTCAGCTGGCGCAGCTCTTCGGTCGCATGACCGTGCTCGAGAATCTGCTGGTGCCCGGGCTCACGCGTCCGCACTCCACGCGCGGCGAAGTCACCCGGCGCGCCCGCAGCTATCTCGCGTTCCTCAACCTCTCGCATGTCGAGCACCTCGACGCGAAGAATCTCTCGGGCGGCCAGCAGAAGCTGCTCGAGCTCGGTCGCTGCCTGATGCTGGAGCCCGCCGTCTTGTTCCTCGACGAGCCCTTCGCCGGCGTTCACCCGCGCCTGCGCGACGAGCTCATCCTGCGCATCCAGGAGCTCCACAAAGAGGGCCGCACCTTCGTGGTGGTCGACCACGACATGGAGTCGATCCTGCGAATCTCGCAGCGCCTCGTGGTGATGGCTCGTGGGGCCAAGATCGCCGATGGACCACCGGCCCTCGTGCGAACCGACCAGACCGTGCTCGCGGCCTATGCGGGGCTCTGAGATGGCCGCCGACAGGAGCACCGCGCCCTGGCTTGCCGCCCGCGATCTCGTCGCGGGCTATCTGCCCGGCATCGACATCCTCCGGGGCGTGTCGGTCGATGCCATGCGCGGGCAGGTCCGGTGCGTGCTCGGTCCCAACGGCACCGGCAAGTCCACGCTGCTCAAGGTGTTGTTCGGGTTCCTGCGGGCGCGGGCAGGCGAGATCGAGTTCGACGGACGGCCGGCGCGCGGCATCCCCGCGCACGAGATGGGGCGGCACGGCGTCGTCTACCTGCCGCAGCGCCCCAGCATCTTTCCGCATTTGAGCGTCGAGGTGAACCTGCGCCTGGGCGCCTGGCGATATAAGGGCGAGCGCCGCCGCGTCGACGAGCTCGTGCGCAAGGCCTGCGACCGGTTTCCCGTGCTGTGGGAACGGCGGCGACAACCCGCCGGCACCTTGAGCGGCGGCCAGCAGCGCCAGCTCGAGATGGCGCGCAGCCTGATGCACGATCCTGTGCTGTTCCTGATCGACGAGCCCACCGCCGGGATCGAGCCGCGCGTCGCCGGTCTCATCTACGAGATGATCAAGGACCTGGCCGCGCAGGAGAAGGCGGTGCTCCTGGTCGACCAGAACATCAAGCGCGCGCTGGAGATCGCCGACTATGTCTACGTCATGCGCACCGGCGCGGTCCTCTCCGAGGGCTCGCGCGACGAGTTCGGCGGCGACACCGAGGCGCTGGTCGCGCGCTGGCTCTACGCCAGCGGAAACATCGAGCAGGCCTGACCCGCTTTACCGCGGGGATCCCGGAGATTAGGCTCGGCCGGCGGGGGCGCGATTTATCGAACGGAGTGGCGTCATGTCTCTCTTCCGCGGCAACAATGGTCCCCGGTTGAAGCACCTCGCCGAGGAGACCGCGCCTTACGACGCGATCACGGTCCAGAAATTGACGCCGGTGATTGGTGCCGAGATTGGCGGGGTCGACCTGTCGCAGCCGCTCGGCAACCGCGCGATGGAGGAGATCCACCGCGCGCTCGCGGAAAATCTGGTGATCTTCTTCCGCGACCAGCACATGAGCCCGGATCAGCACCTGGGCTTCGGCCGGCTCTTCGGCGATCTGCACATCCACCCGGCGGCGCCGTCCGCGCCGGGCCTGCCCGAGTTGATGATCATCCACGCCGACAAGGATTCGCCGCGCGCCAACGGCGAGGGCTGGCACAGCGACGTCTCCTGCGACGCCGAGCCGCCGATGGGCAGCATCCTCTACATCAAGACCTGTCCGCCGCTCGGCGGCGACACGCTGTTTGCCAGCATGTACGCCGCCTACGAGGCCTTGTCCGACCGCATGAAGCAGTATCTCTCGGGGCTGACCGCGATCCACGACGGCGAGGGATATCGCGGGCAGTACGCCAACTACGGCGTCAAGGACAAGGAGAGCTATCCGCGCGCCGAGCATCCGATCATCCGCACCCATCCGGTCACCGGCAAGAAGGCGCTCTACGTGAACCGCGGCTTCACGCGGCGCATCGTCGGCATCCCCATCGACGAGAGCGACGGCATCCTGCGCTACCTCTACGAGCTCGCGGAGAACCCGCTCTTCCAGTGCCGGTTCCGCTGGCGCCAGAACTCCGTCGCCTTCTGGGACAATCGCTGCGTCCAGCATCGCGCGATGTGGGACTATTGGCCCGAGACCCGCTCCGGCTATCGCGTCACCGTCAAAGGCGATCGCCCCGTCTGAGCCGCGCGCGGTCAGCGAGCAACGGCTCTCCGGCAGCCGTTCAGGAACAAGTCGACGGCATCGCGTGCCCAGGCGTCGATCGCCTCGGCGGTCATGGCCGTGCCGAGCCCGAGGGCGCGGCGCTGGGGCCCCGCCACCAGCATGTGCAGGAATTGCTCGGCGGCGAATTCGGCGTTGGTGACGCCGAGGCTGCCCGCCGAAGCCTCGCGCTCCAGCAAAGCGGCGAGAAGGCGGATGGCCTCGCGCCGGGTGCCTTCGTGGTTCACCGCGTCCGCGAGCTCCGGAAACCGCGTCGCCTCGGCGAGGATCACGCGGTGGAGCGCCAGCGCCGGGGGCGAGAGGGCCGCGCGCAGGATGAGCCCGGCCAGCCGCTGCAGGATCGTCTCGAGGCTGCCGCCCTCGAAGAATTGCTCGGGCGCCGCATTGGGCGGACGCAACCGCTCGACCAGGCGATGCACCACGGCGCCGAACAGCTCGGCCTTGTCGCGGAAGCGGCTATAGACGGTGCGCTTCGACATGCGCGCCCGCTTCGCCACCGCCTCGATGCTGGTGGCGCCATATCCCTCGGTCAGGAACAGAGGCGTGGCGACGTCGAGGATCTGGTCGCCGATCTGCTCAGCTTGGCGGCGAGGCGGACGTCCGCCTCGCCGCCGCGCCCCTGGTCGAGACGCGCCCGCTCGTTGCCTCATGCCCCGGCTCCGAGGCGCGTCAGCCCGCCCCTGCTCGCTCGGCGATTTATCGATCGTAGGGCGCGTAGCCCGGGGGCGGTGGCGCGTAATAAGCCGGCCGCGCGTAGTAGCCCTGTTGCGGCGGAGCGTAATAGCCCTGCTGCGGCGGGTAATAGCCCTGCTGCGGCGAATAGCCCTGCTGCGGCGGATAATAGCCCTGTTGCGGTGGGTAATAGCCCTGCTGCGGCGGATAATATCCTTGTTGCGGCGGATAATATCCTTGTTGCGGCGGATAATAGGCCGGGGGCGGCGCGTAGTAAGCGGGCGGGGGCGGCGGGGCGTAGTAGGCGGGGCCCGGATAGGTGGCCCCGGCGATCGCGCGGAAGGGCAGGGTCGCGATCTCGGCTGCACCGACGACCACCGCCGCCGCGGCGGCGAAAGGCCAGAACAGCGGGCCGCCGTGGAAATGGTCGTGATCGCGCCAAGCCCAAGCGGATGAGACGGGCGCCACCGCGAGCGCGGCGGCCAAGCTGCCGACGATCAGCATCTTGCCCTTCATGGAGGCTTCTCCCGGGTTTGCGGCAACGGCGCTGGCCGTGCGCGCAGGGGCACGGTAGCAGCGTTCACGGCAAAATGCAACGGGACCGTTTCATTATTCCGATCTGCCGCTACCGGGCGGCGCTCGGAGTTTCTGAGCTTGGCGCCCGCCGCGCCCTGCGGAACGCAGCGGTGCCACGCGCTTCGGCTCGACGCAAAGGCGAGCGCGGGAGCCCGCAGGGTTGCCTTCGTTCCTGGGCACTCTAGACTGCGACCGTCGCGTCCACGGACGGAGCCCATGAGTCGGCAAGATCTTTTCCCGCCCATCGAGCCCTTTGCCTCCGGCATGTTGCCGCTCGATCCGCCGCACGCGATCTACTGGGAGCAATGCGGCAACCCCGAGGGACCAGCCGTGGTGTTCCTGCACGGCGGCCCCGGCGCGGGCGCCACGCCGACCCACCGCCGCTTCTTCGATCCCGCGTATTACCGCATCGTGATCTTCGATCAGCGGGGCGCCGGCCGGTCGACGCCAATAGGCACGCTGGTCAACAATTCTACCGCGCACCTCGTCGCTGACATCGAGCGCTTGCGCCGGCATCTCGGCATCGAGCGCTGGATCGTGTTCGGGGGGTCCTGGGGCTCGACGCTGGCGCTCGCCTATGCCGAGGCACATCCCGATCGCTTGCGGGCGCTGGTGATGCGCGGAATTTTTCTGTGCCGGCGCTCCGAGATCGATTGGTTCCTCTACGGCATCCGTGCGATTTTTCCGGAGCCGTGGCGGGCCTTCTCCGGGTTCCTGCCGGAGTCGGAGCGCGGCGATCTGCTCGGGAACTATTATCGGCGGCTGACCCACGCCGATCCCGCCATCCATATGCCGGCGGCGCGGGCCTGGAGCGTCTATGAAGGCGCCTGCTCGACCCTCCTGCCGAGCCCGGACACGATCGCGGCCTTCGGCGAGGATCGCATGGCTTTGGGCCTGTCGCGCATCGAGGCGCATTACTTCACGCACCACCTCTATACGCCCGAGACGGACCTCGTCGCGCATCTGGGCCCCGTCCGCGGCATTCCCGCGACCATCATCCAGGGTCGCTACGACATGGTGTGTCCGATCATGAACGCCGACGAGCTCGCCCGCGCCTGGCCCGAGGCGGAGTACATCGTGGTGCCCGATGCCGGGCATTCCGCGATGGAGCCGGGCGTCCGCAGCCGGCTGGTCGCCACCATGGAGCGCTTGAAGCGCTTGCCGTAGCCGGCTCCGACGCTAAGATGCGGGCCGGGTTGGTTCGTGCGGGGGATTTGCATGGCGTCGAGCAGGGGGCGGACCGCGGTCGTGGCGGTCGTGCTCGGGCTGTGTCTCGGGCTCGCGCTTGCGCCGCGGGCGGCGCGCGCGGAGGATCCCAACTTCATCGCGGTGGGTGCCGGTGTCTACGACGTCCTGCATGACTTCAAGGCGGCGCAGGGCCGGCTGGAGTTCCGCTTCGCCGACCGCTTCCTCTTCATCAAGCCCATGGTGGGCGTGCTCTTCACCAGCAAGGGCTCGGTCATGGGATATGGCGGCATCCGGATCGATCTCTATCTGGGCAAGCATTTCGTCGTGACGCCCAACGGAGCGGTGGGCGGGTTCTACCGCGGCAGCGGCAAGGACCTGGGGTCCACCATCGAATTCAAGACCGGGGCCGAGTTCGCCTATCGTTTCGACGATCATTCGCGGCTGGGGCTCCAGTTCGACCACATCTCGAATGCGGGCATCGGCAAGCGCAATCCCGGCACCGAGTCCTTGGTGCTGTTCTGGTCCTTCCCGATCGGCGCCATGCAACACTGAGCCGCGGCGGTGGGCGGCGCTCGCCCGTATTGACCCCGTCATGGCTTTCGTCGTTTGGTAGGAGGGAGCAAAGGCCTGTCGGGGGGCGGCTATGGCGAGGCGCTCGGTCGGATTCGCGGTTGTGATGACGCTGGCGGCGCTCGGCGCCCCACATGGGGTGCGGGCGCAGAATACCGACCCCTACACCGCGCAATATTGCGAGCCAGATCCGCAGACCAAGCTGCTCTACGCCAACCGCGCCTATCTCGTGTTGCCGAAGGAGCCGGACGCGCCCGCGCTCTATTTCTCCTACAAGGTCCTGGAGACCGGGAAGTTCGTGCAGCGGCGCGGCCAATTCTTGTTCGACGACGGCGACGACCGGTGGGAGCTGGAATCAAATCCCGAAGCGCTTCGCCTGTTCTGGCCGCTCCGGCCGGAGAAGAAACTGGAGATCGAGCGCGTCGACCGCATCAGCGGCGCCCACGCGCAGGTCAGTTTCGTGGTGCTGGGCCTCGAGCCGATCACGGTCAACGGCGTTCCCTACAAGAGCTGGAAGATCCGCCGGATCGACACCATCGAAGGCGGCAAGACCTACGTCCAGTTCCTTTGGTATGCGCCGCAGCTCTGCACGCTCTCAGGCTTCACGGACTCGCAGCACCGCATGGTGCGCCTCCTGCGCGAGCTGAAAGCGGACGATCCCGACTACGGCCGAGAGCTCGTGCGCAAGAACCATCGCCTTTATTTCTCGGACACCGGCGAGGCGGTGAAATAGCGCCGGCTATTTCGCCGTAGTAAGAGACGTCGAGAGTCCGCTCTCGACTCACCGTGCTTTTCCGAGTTCCGCCTCGTAGGCCGCCAGGGTGACCCCGATGAGCTCGGCGATCTCGTCGACCTCGGCGGCCGTCACGATGAGCGGCGGCGTCACCATCAGCCATTCGCCGTACCTGCCGTTGGCGGTGCGGCGGGAATAGAGCGCGATCCCGCGCTCGATGCCGAGTTCGATGATGCGGTAGACCGCCTGATCCTCCGCGGGTGGCGGGGCTTTGGTCTCTTTGTCGGCGACGATCTCGATCGCCATCAGGAGCCCCTTGCCCCTGATATCGCCGAGGATGGCACTCTTGGCCTTGACGGCCTCGAGCCGTTCCCTGAGCCGCGCGCCCATGGCTCGGGCATTCGCCATCAAGTTCCGCTCGAGCATCTCCTGCACCACGGCGTAGCCGACAGCGCAGGAGAGCGGGTTTGCGGCATAGGTATGCCCGTGCATGAAGCCGCCGGCCTCGGCGACCGCCTCGACCATGCTGGCAGGCGCCAGCACCGCGCCCATGGGCGTGTAGCCCGCGGCGATGCCCTTGGCGAGCGTCACCAGGTCGGGCCGCGCGTCCGGCCAATGATCCGCCGCGAGGAACGCGCCGGTGCGCCCGGCGCCGCTCATCACCTCGTCATAGATCAGCAGCACGCCGTGGCGGGTGCAGATCTCGCGCACGGCGCGATGATAGTGATCGGGCGCCACCAGCGCGCCGGTGGCGAGCCCGCCCACCGGCTCCATGATGAAGGCGAGCACGGTCTCCGGCCCTTCGCGCCGGATGGTGTCCTCGAGCGCCGCCGCGCAGTGACGGGCGTAGCTGTCGGCGTCGTGGTTCGCCGGCAGGCGATAGCTGAAGGGCGCGGGCACCTTGGGCATTGGCCTCGTGAGCGCGCCGAAGACGCGTTCCGCTTCGGGATCGCCGGTGACCGCGAGCGCGCCCAAAGTGCCGCCGTGATAGCCGGGCTCGCGGGCGATCACCTTCCAGCGAGAGGTCTCGCCGCGCACCACAGCATATTGGCGCGCGAGCTTGATCGCGGCCTCCGTTGCCTCCGATCCGCCGGAGACGAAGAACGCGCGCTCGAGGCCGGGCCCCGCGAGCGACGTCACGAGATCCGCGAGTTGGATGTTCGGCTCATTTTCGAATTGAGAGCGGCTGGCAAAGGCGACCTTGCGCGCTTGCTCGGCCATGGCACGCACCACTCGCTCGTTCCCGTGCCCGATGTTGCTCACGACGGGTCCCGAGGAGGCGTCGATGTAGCGCCGGCCCTCGGTGTCCCACATGTAGATGCCCTCGGCACGGGCCACGGTGGGCCGCCGCGGCGCGCCCTTCTTGGCATAGAAGAGCTGGACCGGACCGCCGTGGCTCGGGCTGGCGGTTCGGGAAGCGCGGGTGTCGGGCATGGTGGGGAGCCTCTTGCGGGAAGGGTCTGAGGATGCCGGTTCCACCGGAGATCGGCAAGGCGCTGCTCGCCGACACCTAGGGCTTCGCAATCAGCGGATTGTGGCTGAGGACGTCGTTGCGCCGGAGGATCTCGCGGTCCTCTCGGGGCAGGTTGTGGGTCTCCGCGAGCCGCTTCAAGCGAGTCGGGAACTGGGCGAGCGAGAGGCGGCGCTCGGTCGGCACCAGCTGAACGACATTCGGCCGCGAGACGCGCTCGGCGATGAAGAGCGAGCGCCCGATGGCAGCGGCGATCGCCCGCGCCTCGGTCTGCATGCGGCTTGCTCCCACGAACTCCGCCCAGTTGATGCCGAGCGCGCCCCCTGGCCTGAGCGCCGCGAGGCAGTTCTTCCAGAACTGCTGCTTGGTTTCGGCGGCGCCACCGGCGTCATAGAGATCGACCAGGACCACGTCGAAGGCACGCCGCGCCGCCGCCACGACCTCGCCCGCGTCCGCCATGACCACGGAGCGCGTCACGTGGAAATAGCGTCGGGCGATCGCCCGCACCGCCGGCTCGCGCTCGACCACGGTGACTTCGCAGCCCGGCAGATAAGCCGCGAGATGCCGGAGCATGGCGCCGCCGCCGAGCCCGAGCAGCAGGGCCGAGCGCGGCTCCCGCGCCAGCGCGAAGGCCGCCAGCATGAGTCGCTCGTAGCCGAAGACCAGCCGCTCGGGCCTCAGCAGATCCATGGCGGATTGCTCCATGATCCGGCCGGTGCGATCGATGGAGCCCAGCATGCGCACGAGGCGGCCGTGCCGCATGCAGTCCGCCACGAAGAGCGTCGCCCCGAAGCGCGGAGCACGCCGCAGCGTCAGGATCTCCGCGCTCCGCCCGCAGTGCTCCTTGATCCGCTCACGCAACATCTAGCCCGGACTCGGTCAGATTGAAATCAGTGCGTCCTTCGACTCGGCGCTGCGCGCCGGCTCAGGATGAGGTCCATCTCTTTTTGCACTCAGAAACCTCCCTCATCCTGAGCCGACCGCAAAGCGGGCGAGTCGAAGGACGCACGGTGTCGGCGCGGAGCGGCACACTTTACCCGATGTTGACGAGCGCGCCGCCGTCGACCGGGAGGGCCACGCCGGTGATGAAATTGGCTTCGTCGGAGGCGAGGAAGAGCGCGGCATTGGCGACGTCCCAGGCGGTGCCCATCCGGCCGCGGAGCGGCACGCGCGCGTCTCGTTGGGCGGCGATCTCGGCGCGGCTCTTGCCGGTGGCGCGCGCCCGCGTATCGACCGCCATCGGTGTGTCCATGAGGCCCGGCAGGATGACGTTGGCCCGGACGCCGAACGAGGCGTTCTGAATTGCGATCTGCTGGGTGAAGGCGATCATCCCCGCTTTGGTCGCCTTGTAGGCGACATAGGGATAATTCTCCCAGGCCGCGACCGAGGAGATGTTCACTATGGCGCCCGCGCGCTGCTCGCGCATGATTGGGAGCACGTGCTTGCAGGCCATGATGGTGCCGCGCAGGTTGATAGCGGCGATGCGGTCGAAGGCTTCCTCGGTGATCTCGAGCGGCGAGGCGTCGCCGCCAGCGATGCTGACGCCGACATTGTTGTGCAGGATGTCGATGCGGCCCCAGCGCCCGTGCGCGGCGGCCATGGCGGCGGCGAGCGTCGCTTCCTTGGTGACATCGGCCTCGAAAGCCACGCACTCGCCGCCACCCGCCTGGCGCGCGAGCGCTGCCGTTTCCTCCGCGGCTTCGCCGCTCCTGTCCACCGCCAGCACCGTGGCGCCTTCCTGAGCAAAGCGGATCACGGTCGCCCGGCCGTTGCCGATGCCCTCGCCGGGGCTCTGCCCGGCTCCGATGACGATCGCGATTTTTCCGGCAAGCCGCATGATGACCGCCTCTGTCGGTTGGCGCCGAAGCATAGCACCCGCGGCGACGCTCATGGTTTTCGCCGAATTGCCGAGCGAAGATCGCCGCTCGGCCGAGTCCTTCAGGATATGTGCACCCGACCGCTGGTTTTGCTGAGGACTCCCTCGGTGCCGGATGTCGGTCCCGGTGGAAATGTCGAGGCCGGTCTCTTGATTGTGTGG
>DATMMM010000459.1:0-2156 GCA_035569735.1 Allostellaceae bacterium
TCATGCGAATCTCCGGTCCGGGCTGTTCGGATGCGCTGAAGGTGATCGCGCCTGGTGCCGAATTTCCGGACCGTCGCGCTGTCCTGCGAACGCTGAGACATCCTCAATCCCGGGAGCCGCTCGACCGGGCGCTGATCACGCGGTTTCAGGCGCCTCGCAGCTTCACAGGCGAGGAGATGGTGGAGATCAGCGCGACCGGCGGCCGGGCGGTCACGTCCGCAATCGTCCGGGCGCTGGCGCTCGTGCCCGGACTGCGGCCCGCCGAGCCAGGGGAATTCGCGTGGCGCGCGTTCATGAACGGAAAGATCGATCTTTCCGAGGTGGAGGGGATCGCCGATCTGGTCGAGGCCGACACAGAGGCGCAGCGGCGACAGGCGCAACGCATCGCGGGCGGGGCGCTGAGCCGCGAGTGCGAGGCGATCCGTCGAAGCCTCCTCGAGGCCATGGCGGCGGTCGAAACCCAGATCGATTTCACCGACGTCGAGGACGCGTCGGATTTCACGCTTGAATCCGTGAGAAGCGCGGCGGACGCTGCGCTCGAGCGGATCGACCGGGCGCTCGCGACGGCGGACTCGGCCCAGCGCCTGCGAGAGGGCTTTACGGTCGTGATCGCCGGGCCTCCCAATGTCGGCAAGTCGACGCTGATGAACGCGCTTGCCGGCCGTGATGTCGCGATCACGTCGCCGATCCCGGGAACGACCCGCGACTTGATCGAAGTGTTTCTCGATTTGCGCGGCTATCCCGTCATTCTCGTCGATACGGCGGGCATTCGCGACGCCCAGGATCCGATCGAGCAGGAAGGCGTCGCGAGAGCGAGGCGCCGCGCGGGGAGCGCGGACCTGACCTTGTGGCTCGATGACGGCGGGGACAGCCTAGCGCCGAGCGTGGCATCGCCGATCCTGCTTGTACGGACAAAGATCGACCTTTCAGGGCAGTCCACACTCGCGGAGAACCAACAAATGCCGTTGGCGCCCCCGCCCCCCGTGTGGGGGCGGGATGGGGTGGGGGGTCGCGCCGACCACGCAGGTAAGGCAAGAAGTGGGGAGCGCCGGCGCGACCCCCCACCCGGCCTCGCGCACAAGGGGGGAGGAGAGTCTACTCGCGTGGTGGGCTCAGCAAACCTTGCCCTATCGGCAAAAACAGGGGCGGGGATCGACCGGCTGCTTGACGCCATTGCCGATCTGGCCGAAGAGCGCATGTCTTCGCATGAGCCGGCTTTGCTGACGCTGGAAAGACACCGGCGCGCTTTTCAGGATGCGCGCCAGGCGCTGGCTGCGGCGCTTGCGCCGGAGGCAGCGGAGCCGGAATTGATCGCCGAGGATCTTCGGCGCGCGGCTTTGGCAATGGATCGGATCGTTGGACGGATCGGCGTTGAAGACGTGCTTGGAGAGATCTTTGCGCGGCTGTGCGTTGGGAAATAAGAGGCGATCGTTCGTGTTTCACGTGAAACAGGCCAGCGCCTAAGACTAAGAGCGTGATGGTAAATGGGTCGAATCGCGCTCGGTTCGGTGCAAAGGTCCCTCACCCACCCCTCTCCCGGAGGGAGACGTCGCCGCTTCCTTCTCCCTCCGGGAGAAGGTGACCCCATAGCCCGTCGAGAGACGGGCGTCCTATCGGAACGCCCTATGGGGCCGGATGGGCGCGCGCCGCGCTCGAGTAGGATGGACGTAGGATGAAATTTGACGTCGTTGTCATCGGCGGAGGCCACGCAGGATGCGAAGCCGCGACGGCGGCGGCGCGCTGCGGCGCCTTAACCGCGTTGGTCACGCACCGCTTCGCCACGATCGGCGAGATGTCCTGCAACCCGGCGATCGGCGGCCTGGGCAA
Source organism: Allostellaceae bacterium (assembly GCA_035569735.1). Lineage (GTDB taxonomy): Bacteria > Pseudomonadota > Alphaproteobacteria > ATCC43930 > CGMCC-115725 > DASZHJ01. The sequence continues at coordinate 1,828 of DATMMM010000459.1, forward strand.
GGGCCATCTGGTGCGCGAGATTGATGCGCTCGACGGCGTGATGGGGCGCGCCGCCGATGCTGCCGGCATTCAGTTCCGCGTCCTCAACCGCCGCAAGGGCGCCGCCGTTCAGGGGCCGCGCGCCCAGGCCGACCGCAAGCTCTATCGGCGCGCCATGCAGGCGCTTCCCGCCGAGACCGCGAACCTGACCGTCGTCGAAGGGGAGGCGGCTCGGATCGCATCCGACGCCGACGCCATTACGGGCGTCGAGCTCGCGGACGGCCGCACGATTGCCTGCCGTGCAATCGTGCTCACCACCGGCACCTTCCTGCGCGGGGTGATTCACCGTG
>DATMMM010000460.1:0-18948 GCA_035569735.1 Allostellaceae bacterium
CAGGAAGTGCAACGCTGGGTGCGCTGAGCGGGCCTAGATCAACCCGGCCGCGGCTGCGAGGTCTTTGAGCGGACGCTCCGGGCGGGCGCCGATGTGAGAGATGATCTCAGCGGCGGCGAGGCTGCCGAGCCGGCCGCAGATCTCGAGCGGGAGGTGGTGGGTCACGCCATAGAGGAATCCGCTGGCATAGAGATCGCCGGCGCCGGTGGTGTCGACCACTTGGGCGACGGGCGCCGGCGGAACCTCGTGACGTGCGCCACCCGCGACGATCACCGAGCCCTTGGCACTCCGGGTCAGCACGGCGATCTCGCAATCGCGCGCGGCGGCGCCCGCCGCCGCCTCGAAATCGCCGGTCTCGTAGAGGGAGCCGATCTCGATCTCATTGGCGAAGAGAATGTCGACGTGATCGGCGATCAGCGCGCGGAAATCCGCCCGGTGGCGCTCGACGCAGAACGGGTCCGAGAGCGAGAGGCTGACCTTGCGGCCGGCACCATGCGCGATCTCGGCGGCTGCCCTGAGCGCCGCCTTTGCGCGCGGCGGATCGAACAGGTAACCCTCGAGGTAGAGCACCTGGGCGCTCTCGATGAGTGGGCGGTCGAGATCCTCGGGCCCAAGCTCGACGCAGGCGCCGAGGTAGGTGTTCATGGTGCGCTGCGCGTCGGACGTCACCAGGATGAGGCAGCGCGCGGTCGAGGGACCCGCGCTCGCGGCCGGCATGCGATAAGTGACGCCCGCCGCCCTGATGTCGTGCCGGAACACCTGGCCCAGCTGGTCGTCGCGGATCAGGCCGATATAGCCCGCGTGGCCGCCCAGCGAGGCAAGCCCCGCCATGGTGTTGGCGACCGAGCCGCCCGACATCTCCACGCCCGGTCCCATCTCGGCATAAAGCCGGTCGGCTTCGTCGGCGTCGATGAGGCGCGTCGTACCTTTGATCAGCCCGCGCCGGGCGAGAAAGGCCTCATCCGCGTGGGCGATCACGTCGACGATGGCGTTGCCGATACCGACGACCTCGTGGGTTGCACTGGCCATGGATTGAAAGCGGCTCTCGGAAAGAATGCGGGCCGGAGTATAAGGGCGAGCCCCGCCGGGGCAAGGTCGCCGTCTCCGCTCTCTCCCCAATGGTTTTGCGGGATTCGATGCCACCCCTGCTCGCCGCGATCAGCCAAGCCTTTCGCGACGCCTTCGCGCCGGCGCAGCGGTGGGCGCTCTTCGGCAGCGTCTTGGCGACGCTCGCGGTCTTCGCGGCCCTCCATCTCGGCGTCTCCTGGGCGATCGACCACCTGCGCCCGGAGAGCCATCCCTGGCTCCTGTGGCCGCTCGAGATCCTCGGGAATTTCGCTGTGCTGGCGCTCACCTGGCTGCTGTTCCCGGCGGTGGCGACCGCGATCCTGAGCCTGTTTCTCGACGGCGTGCTGGCGCGCCTGGAGGCGCAGCATTATCCGGGCCTGCCCCCGGCACGGGGCATGCCCTTGAGCATGGTGCTCGCGAGCGGCGGCCGGCTGCTCGGCCTCACCATCGGCCTCAACCTGCTGGCGTTGCCCATCTATTTGCTGGTTCCAGCGATAAATCCCCTTCTATTCTACGGTGTTAACGGGTATCTTCTGGGGCGGGAGTACTTCGATTTGGTCGCGCTTCGCCGGCTTGACGGCGTCGCGGCAACGGCGCTCTGGCGGGAGCGTCGCGGGCGCTGGTTGCTCGCCGGCGTCGCGATTGCAGCCCTGCTGTCGTTGCCGCTTGTCAATCTGGCAGCCCCGTTGGTGGCGGCATCCTTCATGCTGCATCTCGTGACGGAGGCGAGCGGATTGGCCGCTTCAAGCGGGCGCGATGCGTCGAGGACTCGATCAACGGGGTGAGGGAATGTTCCGCAGAAAAAGACCAGAGGACGAAATGCCGAAGAGCGTGCCCGATGCGTTGCAGGAGTTGCAGCTGCCGGTGAAGCCTGGCGCACGTCCCGCGCCCGCCACGGCGACGGTGCCGATGCGTCCGCCAGTGCTACCGTCGCGCGTGCCGGGCGAAGCCTTGCGCCCCATGATGGAGCCGACCCGCCGCGCAGAAGGGGCGCTCGCTCCGGCGCCCGCGTCCTCGCCGGGCTTGCCCGCGCGCCGCGAGGCGGAGATGCGCCAGCTCATCGTGGGACGCGAGATCTCGCTCGCGGGCGAAATCACCTCGTGCGACCGGCTGGTGGTTGAAGGCAGCGTCGAGGCCAATCTCGCGAACTGCCGCGACATCGAGATCTCCGATACCGGCATCTACAAGGGCTCGGCCTCGATCGAGGAAGCCGAGATCCGCGGCCGCTTCGATGGCGTGCTGAACGTGCGGCGCCGCCTGCTGATCCGCGCCACCGGCCGCGTCACCGGCACGGTTCGCTATGGGCAGATCGAGATCGAGCGCGGCGGGCAGATCTCGGGCGACGTGCAGGCGCAGCCGACGGTGAACGAGCTGCCGCCGAGCCTGACCGAGACGCGGCCGCTGATCGAGACGCCGCGCGAAAGCGACCTCGTGAAATAAGCGCCAACCGGGTCCACCGCGGCCCGGTCTAGGTCGGCCTCATCGCGACACGCGAACGGCCGATTCGCGTATTCGACGTGCGCACGGATTTTCGCCGCGGTTTCGCCCGAGCTTTTTTCCGCGGCACCTCCAGCGTGGTCTTCGCCTTGAAGGCGCAGAGGTCGTTCACGACGCAGGCGGGGCAGTTCGGCTTGCGAGCCGTACAGACGTAGCGGCCGTGCAGGATGAGCCAGTGGTGCGCGTGAAGCTTGTAGTGCGCGGGCACCACCTTCTCGAGCCGCGCCTCGACCTGCTCGGGCGTGCTCCCCCGCGCCAGGCCGGTGCGGTTCCCGACCCGGAAGATGTGGGTATCGACCGCGATGGTGGGCTCGCGGAAGGCGATGTTAAGCACGACGTTCGCGGTCTTGCGGCCGACGCCCGGCAGGCGCTGCAGCGTCTCGCGCGTGCGCGGCACCTCGCCGCCGTACTCGGCAATCAGCATCTCGCTGAGCTTGATGATGTTCTTCGCCTTGGTGCGGTAAAGGCCGATGGTGCGGATGTGCTCTTGCAGGCGGGCTTCGCCGAGCGCCAACATCTTCTCCGGCGTGTCCGCGACCTCGAAAAGCGCCGGCGTCGCCTTGTTGACGCTGGCGTCGGTCGCCTGCGCCGAGAGCACCACGGCGATCAGCAGCGTGAAGGGACTCTGGAACTCGAGCTCCCCGCGCGGTTCCGGCAGCCGCTCGGCGAGCCGGCGAAAGAATTCCTCCACGTCCTTGGGTTTCATGGGGGCCGATCTTACCGGGACACCGGCCATGAACAAGCCGTGACACCGTCGCCGCCCGGCTTTACGGCGGCGGGCGGCCCTCTTAATGTCGATCGGGCATGGATGGTCCTCCACCCACCGAGCGCCGGGGCTCGCCGGTGTTCTTCGACGCGGTGCTCTATCCGCACCGCAGCCTGCCGCCGCAAGGCTTCATGGTGCTGATGCTCGTGCTGAGCGTCGTGAGCTTCGCCGCCGGGGTGAGCTTCGTGTTGCTGGGGGCGTGGCCGATCTTCGGATATTTCGGACTGGACGTGCTGCTGGTCTATCTTGCCTTTCGCGCGAGCTATCGCAGCGCGCGCATGCACGAGTGGGTCCGGCTCACCGAGGACACGCTGACCGTGGAGCGCGTCGGTCAACGCGGCGAGCGGCGGCGCTGGCAGTTCCAGCCCTTCTGGCTGCGCGTCGTGCTGGAGGAGCAGGAGGAGACCAACCGGCTGGTGCTGGCCTCGCACGGCCGCGAACTCGTGGTGGGGGGATTCCTGGCGCCGGCGGAGCGGCGCAACCTCGCGGTGGCGCTCAAAGAGGCGCTCGGCCGCTGGCGCCAGCATATCGGCCCGGCGGCAGACTGACCGCTTATCGCTTGAGGCCCAGCACGTCCGTCATGTCGTAGAGGCCCGGCGGCTTGGCCGCGATCCAGCGCGCGGCCCGAATCGCGCCGCGCACGAAAATCTGCCGGCTGCCTGCGCGATGCGTGAGCTCGATCCGCTCGCTCGGTCCCGCGAACATCACGGTGTGCTCGCCCGCGACATCGCCGCCACGCAAGGTTGCGAAACCGATGTCGCCGGCGCGGCGCGGCCCGGTGTGGCCGTCGCGCACGCGCTGGCTCTTGGCCGAAAGATCGATCGTGCGCCCGCGCGCCGCGGCTTGGCCGAGCGCGAGTGCCGTGCCCGAGGGCGCATCGACCTTGTGACGGTGATGCATCTCGAGCACCTCGATGTCGAACTCCTCGCCCAGCACGCGCGCCGCCTGCTCGACCAGGCTCGCGAGCAGGTTGACGCCGAGGCTGAAGTTGGCGGCCCACACGATCGGCGCGCGCTTGGCGGCGGCGCGGACCGCCTCCGCCTGGCCCTCGTCGAGGCCAGTGGTGCCGAACACCAGGGCACGGCCGCGGTCGGCAGCAAGGTTTGCGTGGGCGGTGCTCGCCGCGGCCACGGTGAAATCCAGGACTACGTCGGAGGCGTCGAAGACGCTCGCGGCGTCGGCCGCCACCTTGATTGCGAGCGTGCCGACGCCGGCAAGTGCGCCCAAATCCTGGCCGATGAGCGGACTGCCCGGCGCCTCGCTGCCCGCGGCGACGCGGCAACCCTCGGCGGCATGCGCTTCCGCCACCAGTAAGCGCCCCATGCGCCCGCCGCACCCGACCACGCCGACCTTGATCTCAGCCATTCGCCCGCTCCCCCGGTCTCGCCCGCGAAGACCGACACGCCGAGACCAGGGATAGGATGGAGCGAAGGCCGGCGCAAGGCCATTGCCCCGGCCGCGGTCTGCTGTTGCATGCACGCAAGGCCCGGGAGTTTCCGGGCTTCGCCATGGCAGAAACGGCGGACTTCCTCTAGAAGGCTGTCGTCATGGCACTGCTGCGCTCGGCCGCCACCGTCGGCCTCTTGACCTTGATGAGCCGCGTGCTGGGCTTCGTGCGCGACATGCTGACGGCGGCGTTCCTGGGCGCGGGTCCCGTGACCGATGCGTTCTTCGTGGCGCAACGGCTCCCTAATCTGTTCCGCAGCCTGTTCGCCGAGGGCGCCTTCAACGTGGCTTTCGTACCGCTCTTCGCGGGCGCGGTTGCAACCGAAGGGCAAGCGGCCGCGCGGCGCTTCGCCGAGGACGCGCTCGCCCTGCTGGTGACCGCGCTGTTCCTGTTCGTCGTCGCGGCCGAGGTGTTCGCGCCCGCCTTCGTGCGCGTGCTGGCGCCCGGCTTCGCCGACGAGCCCGAGAAGTTCGCGCTCACCGTGGCGCTCGCGCGCGTGACCTTTCCTTATCTCCTCTATATCTCGCTGGCCTCGCTGCAGAGCGGCGTCTTGAACTCGGTCGAGCGCTTCGCCGCCGCCGCCGCGACACCCCTGCTGCTGAATGCGTTCCTGATCGGCGCCATGCTGCTGGTGCGGCCGGTGAACGGCTACGTGCTCGCCTGGGCGATCACCGCCTCGGGCTTCGCGCAATTCACCTGGCTCATGGTCTCGTGCTGGCGCGCGGGCTTGCCGCTTGCCATGCCCTGGCCGCCGCGGCTCACGCCGGCGGTGAAGCAGCTCTTGAGACTCATGCTGCCCGGCACCTTCGGCGCGGGGGTGACCCAGCTCAACCTGGTGGTCTCGACCGCGATCGCCTCGCTGCTGCCGACGGGCGCGGTCTCCTATCTCTATTACGCCGACCGGCTCAACCAGCTGCCGCTCGGGGTTGTGGGGATCGCGGTCAGCACGGCGATCCTGCCCGCGCTCTCGCGCCAGGTCCGCACCGGCGACGAGCTGGGCGCGCAGGCGAGCCAGAACCGCGGGCTCGAGCTGGCGCTCTTGCTGACCTTGCCGGCCGCCGTGGGTCTGGGCCTGCTCGCGCATCCGATCCTCGAAACGCTGTTCCAGCGCGGCGCCTTCGATGCGGCGGCGACCGCTGCCACCGCGCCCGCGCTCACCGCCTACGCCGCGGGCCTGCCGGCCTTCGTGCTGATCAAGATCCTGGCGCCCGGCTTCTTCGCTCGGCACGACACCGGCACACCCGTCAAGATCGCCGCCTTGGCGATGGCGGTGAATGCCGCCGGCACCGTGCTGCTGGGCTTCGTGCTGCCCTGGGCGCATGTCGGGATCGCCATTGCGGGCTCGATCGCCGGCTGGGTCAACGCGCTCGCGCTCATGACGGTGCTGCACCGGCGCGGCCATTTCTCCCTCGACCGCCAGAGCCGGCGCGCGCTGCCGCGCATCGCGGGCGCGGCGCTCGGCATGGGCGTGCTGCTGGCGGCGGCGACGAGCTGGGCGGCACCCGCCCTTGCGGGCGGCTTGATGCAGCGGCTCTCGGTGCTCGCGGGCCTGGTGGCACTCGGACTCGCGGGCTTCGCACTCCTCGCCTTGATGCTGGGCGCCGCGCAATGGCGCGACGTGCTGCGCCGCTGGCGGCGCTAAACGGCTTGACCCGGGGCACCGGCCCCTCGATAAACACCCGCTTCCACGCTCCGCTTCCAACCCGGACGGCATCCTCATGAACCGCATCTTCTCGGGCATCCAGCCCACCGGCAACCTGCACCTCGGCAATTACCTGGGCGCGATCCGCAATTGGGTGGCGATCCAGAATGACTACGACTGCATCTTCTGCATCGTCGATCTGCACGCGCTGACACTGCCGCAGAACCCGGCCGAGCTGCGCGCCCAGACCCGCGAGGTCACCGCCGCCTATATCGCCGCCGGCATCGACCCCGAGCGCTGCATCATCTTCAACCAGAGTACGGTCCCGGCGCACGCGGAGCTGGCGTGGCTCCTGGGCTGCATCACGCCCTTGGGCTGGCTCAACCGCATGACCCAGTTCAAGGAGAAATCGGGCAAGCAGCGCGATACCGCCGGGCTCGGCCTCTACGCCTATCCCGTGCTGATGGCCGCCGACATCCTGCTCTATAAGGCGACCCACGTGCCCGTGGGCGAAGACCAGAAGCAGCACGTCGAGCTCGCGCGCAACATCGCCGGCGCCTTCAACCGGCGCTACGAGGTGGAGTTCTTCCCGCTGCCGGAGCCGCAGATCCTGGGCGCGGCGACGCGCGTCATGAGCCTGCGCGACGGCACCAAGAAGATGTCGAAGTCGGATACGTCCGATTACTCGCGCATCAACATGACCGACGAGGCCGAGACGATCCGCCAGAAGATCCGCAAGGCCAAGACCGACCCGCATCCGATGCCCGCGACGGTCGCCGAACTCGAGACCCGGCCCGAGGCCGCGAACCTGCTCGGCATTTATGCCGCACTCGCCGACAAGAGCCTCGAGGCGACGGTGGCGGAATTCGCGGGCTCGCCCTTCTCGCGCTTCAAGGAGACGCTGAGCGAGCTCGCGGTCTCCGTGCTGGGACGGATCGGCGGCGAGATGCGCCGGCTCATGGCGGAGCCCGAGTACATCGACCGCATCCTCCGCCGCAGCACCGAGCGCGCCCGCGCCATCGCCGAGCCCAACCTGCGCGAGGTCTGCGACATCACGGGGCTGCTGCGGCCGTAGCGATTGGCTTTCGATCGGCTTTTGATCGGCTTCAACTGGGATGCTCCGCCGGGATCGCCTCGCTGATTTCCTTTAGGAAATTGGGTCTGCTATCCCAATATGCGTTTGCGGCTCCCACTCCCTCTTGGACGACGCCGGGCGGTCTTATGGCGCCACGGCATGCTGGACTGCGCACTCGTCTGCGCGTTCTATCGGTTCGCCGCACTCTGCGCCTCGTTCGTCATGTCCGCAGTTGAGCATGCCGCTGTTCATTTGCGCTGAACAAACGATCCTTGGCAGACCTCCTAGACTAAATCTCGTCATGCGCGTGCGTGTCACGCGCATCCACGTGTTCTTCCGCGCCCAAAGAACACGTGGATGACCGCGACAAGCGACGACAAGCGCGGTCATGACGACAATGGAGGGTTTGAGCGAGCGGAGCCTCGCTCGCGCTGTGGTGCCAACCGAAGCGCTTGAGTCGAACGCCCCTTCCGCCGGGTAGCTTTCGCGTTAGGTCACGGCATCCGCGATGGCTCGGAACAAGCGGCGGTATTCGTCCCACGCCAGATCGGGCGTTGCGCAGGCTTCTTCCGCAGTGAACCAGCGCAGGTCCACGTGCTCGTCTCCGCGCATCGTCGGCTCCCCGCCGCTCCACTCGCCGACGCGATAGATGTGATAAGTGCCCTCGCCGTAGAGGTCGGGCTCGGGTTCGCCTAAGACGGCGACCCGCTCGAACCGAGTCGGCACCACGCCGGTCTCTTCCCGCACTTCCCGAACCAAGGCGCCATCGGGAGTTTCACCTGCCTCGACCGCGCCGCCGATGATGTCCCAGCTGTTCGGCGCCCTCTTGCGATGCGGCGCACGTCTGCCCAGAAGTAGTCGTCCGTCCCGAACCAGGACCGCGCACGCGAAGTGCTTCACGCGGCGCCGGCCCGGATAAAGCGCCGCCTTAGTGTTGGTCCGCGCCCGCGGGTGGGCCGCCTTCGAAATAGGTCGTGGCCTCGGCGATGGCGCGGTTTCTCGGCATGAAGGTGAACATGCGGACCGGCGCGGGGCCGACCGCGACGAAGGCGTGCGGCACGCCCGCGGGTATCGCGATGGTGTGGTTCGCCTCAACCAGCCTCTGCTCGTCGCCGAGCCGGAGGTCGAGCGTGCCCTCGAGCAGGATGAAGACCTCGTCGACGTCCTTGTGGGCGTGGAGCGGCGCGCCGGCGCCGGGCTCGATCACGCTGTAGCCCGCGATGCAGGCGAGGCCCTGCTCGCGCCCTGCAAGCACGAAATTGCGATAGCCCGGACGCCAGGGGATTTCCTGGGCATCGGTGTTCGGGATGATGGGCATGGGCTGCCTCCTCGGGAGAGCCGGATGGGAGGCATGCTAGCACGCTTGCGGGCAAGGCTCAGCCCACGATGCCGGAAAGCCCAGAAATCGCCGCAAACCGGGGCCGAAAGCGCTTTCCCCGGCGGCGGACGCGGTTGTAAGGTGCCGATGGCGCCCCTCATTCGACCGGCGCAGCACTTTTCTTTGGCCTTCGCATGGACGTCTACCTGCCGATCGCCGCAGTTTCCGTGGACGTATTCGTCCTGCTGGGGCTCGGCGCGGCGGTGGGGTTCCTCTCGGGCGTGTTCGGCGTCGGCGGCGGCTTCCTGCTGACGCCTTTCCTGATCTTCATCGGGATTCCACCGGCGGTGGCGGTCGCCTCCTCCGCCAATCAGCTGGTCGGCGCCTCGGTCTCTGGCGTCATCGCGCACTGGCGGCGCGGCAATGTCGATTTCCACATGGGCGCGGTGCTGCTGATCGGCGGCTTCGCGGGCTCGGCTTTCGGCGTCTGGGTGTTCTCGCTGCTCCGGCGCCTGGGCCAGGTCGAGCTCACCGTCAGCGTCGCCTACGTCGTGCTGCTCGGCACCTTGGGGGCGCTCATGCTGGTGGAGAGCACGCGCGCGATCCTGCGCCGAAACCGGGCGGGCGCGGGCCGGCGCAAGCTGCACCAGCACATGTGGATCCACGGGCTGCCGCTCAAGATGCGCTTCCGGCGCTCCAAGCTCTACATCAGCGCGATCGTGCCGACCGGGCTCGGGTTCGTCGTGGGCATCCTGTCGGCCATCATGGGCATCGGCGGCGGCTTCGTCATGGTGCCCGCGATGATCTACATGCTGGGCATGCCGACGGCGGTGGTGCCGGGCACCTCGCTCTTGCAGATCATCTTCGTCGCCGCCAACGTGACCGTGCTGCAGGCAGCCGGCAACGGCACCGTCGATGCGCTGCTGGCGCTTCTGCTGCTGATCGGCGGCGTGGTCGGCGCCCAGCTCGGGAGCCGCTTCGGCTCGCGGCTGCGCGGCGAGCAGCTGCGCGCGCTTCTCGCGATCATGGTGCTGGTGGTGGCGGCGAAACTCGCCCGCGACCTCGGCGTCCGGCCGGAGGACCTCTACTCCGTCGTGCCCGTGGGCAGCGAGTGATGCGGCGGCGGGTCATCCTGCTGCTGCTGGTCGCAGGGCTCGCTCTCGCGGCGGGGACCGGCCGGGCGCGGGCGCAGGCGCTGGTCGCCGATCTCACGAGCCATCTGGTCGCCATCACCACGGGGTTCACCGGCACCAGCGTGGTGCTGTTCGGCGCGACCGACGGCATCGGCGACGTCATCGTGGTGGTGCGCGGGCCCGAGCGCGACATGACCGTCAGGCGCAAGAGCAAGGTGGCCGAGGTCTGGATCAATACGCGGCAAGTGACGTTCCAGGGCGTGCCCAGCTTCTACAGCATCGCCGCCAGCAAGCCGCTCGACGATATCGCGCCGCCCGCGGTGCGCCAGCTGCACCAGATCGGCCTGGAGAATCTGCGCCTCACCACGGAGGCCGCGCTCTCGCCCAAGGAGACCGAGGAGTTCCGCTCGGCGCTCGTGCGCAACGAGGCCCGGGCCGCGCTCTATCCGCCCGGCGTCGGGCAAGTGAGCTTCTTGGGCGACCGGCTCTTCCGCACCGACATCCACTTCCCTGCCAATGTACCGACCGGCACCTATCTGGTTCAGGTGTTCCTGGTGCGGGACAAGGCGGTGGTGAGCGGTCAGACCACGCCGCTGGTGGTCTCGGAGATCGGACTCGACGCCGAGATCCACGACTTCGCCGACCGGCTCGCGCTCGCCTACGGGCTCACCGCCGTCGCCTTGGCGGCGCTCGTTGGATGGCTCGCGAGCCTGCCTTTCCGGAATGCCTAGAGGATGCCCAAACGAGAGCATGTCCCGATCAAGTCGATCCTGAACATGCTCTCGATTCTTGATTTAGTCGCATTTTCTGCGCCGAACCGGTGCCGACTTCGGCGGAAAATGCTCCAGGAGGCTCCGCGATGAGCGACGAATCCGCAGAAACGACTCAGCAGCGCATCTTCCTGGTGGTGGTCGACGAGAGCGAGGAGATGCCGGTGGCGATGCGCTATGCGGCGCTGCGCGCGCGCCATACCGGCGGCCGCGTGGCACTCCTCTATGTGATCGAGCCCAGCGATCTCCAGCACTGGATGGCGGTGGAATCGCTGATGCGGGAAGAGCGCCGCGAGGAGGCGGAGCAGCTCCTCAACAAGCTCTCGCAGGAGGTCCTCGAGCTCTCGGGCTCGCACCCCGTCGTCTATATCCGCGAGGGCCGGCGGCGGGACGAGCTCCTGGCCATGCTCGACGAGGAGCCGAGCATCTCGATCCTGGTGCTGGCCGCCGGCACCGGACCCGACGGGCCGGGTCCGCTGATCACCGCTCTCATGGGCAAAGTGCTGGCGAAGCTTCGGGTCCCCGTCGCCATCGTACCCGGCGGCCTCACCGACGAGCAGCTCGAGCAGGTGAGCTGATTTTTTTGGACCGTGTCAGCCCGACTCGGTCTGGAAGTAGGGGTCCTCGGCCGGCAGGAGCGCGAAGACTTCTTGAGGCCGGCCCACGCCCCGCAGCTGGTGACGGCCCAGCGAGAGCGCGGGGATGCCGGATTGGCGGACGAACTCGGCCGAGAACACCATCGCCTTGCCGAAGCGCCGGCAGATCCGCTGCAGCCGGCTCACCAGGTTGACGGCGCGGCCGATCACGGTGAAGTCGAGGCGGCTCGAGGCGCCGATGTTGCCGTAGATGACGCGCCCGACATGGAGCGTGATGCCGATCTGGAAGGTGCGGGCGCCCGCGGCGGCGCGGGCGCGGTTGACCTCGGCCAGATTGGCGAAGGCAGCCATCGCCGCCGTGACCGCGGCGAAGCACGCGGGTTTCACGCCGCCGCGGCGGAGCGGAAAGATCGCGAGCACGCCGTCGCCGATCAGCTTCAGCACCTGGCCGCCATGGCCCTCCACCGGCTCGATCACGCTCTCGAAATAGTTGTTGAGGAGCTCGATCACCTCATCGCCCGGCAGGTTCTCGGAGAGCTCGGTGAATCCGCGGATGTCCGCAAACAGGATCGCAGCCTGGATGACCTCGCCGCTGCCGCGCGTCACCTCGCCGCGCAGCACGCGCCGCCCGGCGTCCTCGCCGAGGTAGGTCTTGAGCACGTTCTCGGCGATCCGGTGCCCGACGCGCACCTCGAAGACCAGCGTGAGGTGTGGCAGGAGTGCATCGAGGAAGTCGAGGTCCTGGTCGTCGAATCCCCCGCGGCGTTTGGTGGCGAAGGTGATGGCGCCGCTGCTGCCGTGGGTGAACGGCAGCCGCAGGGCGACGTAGTCGGTGAACCCGTCCGCCTTGAGGTCCGGCAGGATGCTGAAATCGAGCGCCGCGCCGGGCCTGCCGATCCGGCGGCGAAACCGCTCGGCGCCGCCGAACAGCCAAAAGATCGCGCTGTTCTGATAGGCGGCGTCGGTGCTGCCGCCGTGGTATTGCGGAATCATCTCGGTCGGCCGGTCCGGCAGCCAGCGCACCGTGAATCCGAAGATCTCCGGATGCAGCGTGCGCGCGTGGACCGTGCAGCGCTGGAGCGGTATGCCTTCCGCCACGATCCGCTCGCAAATCGCCTCGAGAAACTCCGGCGCGTCCTCGATGCGGCGCGCGTCCTCGACTAGCCAGTCGATCATCGGCTGTGCGCGGAGCCGCGCCGCCGAGAGGTGCGGCGCGCGCCGCTCCTCCAAAACCATGGTCATGGATGCCATTTGACCCGTGCCGGCGGCGATGGCGCAAGCGCCGAGCCGGCATGGGTGCCGCGCGGAGGGATTGACCCTACTCGTCAAAGGGTTGACTTGAGGCCTTGGACACCCAAGCTTGTGCAGCGATCTCGCGAGCCGAAGCCACATCCTTGCGAGCCGGAGCCACATCGATGTTCATCCAGACCGAGCCCACACCCAATCCCGCGACCCTTAAGTTCCTACCGGGCCGCGCGGTCATGGCGTCCGGCACGGCCAATTTCACGGAAGCCGCCGCCGCCAAGGGCTCGCCGCTCGCCGAGAGCCTGTTTACGCTCGAGGGCGTCACCGGCGTCTATCTCGGCTCCGACTTCATCACGGTGAGCAAGGCGGCCGATCTCGACTGGCTGAAGCTCAAGCCCGTGGTGCTCGCCGCGATCATGGATCACTTCACCTCCGGGCGGCCCGTGATGAGCGGCGCCGCCGCTCCCGCCGAAACCGGCGGCGAGGAGGACAACGAGATCGTCGCGCAAATCAAGGAGCTGCTGGAGACCCGCGTGCGCCCCGCGGTGGCGCAAGACGGTGGCGACATCATCTTCGACAGCTTCGAGGACGGCGTCGTCTACCTGCACATGCAGGGCTCCTGCTCGGGCTGCCCGAGTTCGACCGCCACGCTCAAGGCCGGCATCGAGAACATGCTCCGGCACTATATTCCCGAGGTCCAGGAAGTCCGCCCGGTCTGAGCGTCCAGGCTCAGAGCCTGTTCCGATCAAGTTGATTCGGAACAGGCTCCAGATTCTTTGGTTTGGTCGCATTTTCTGCGCCGAACCGGTGCCCACTTCGGCGGAAAATGCTCCAGCGCTCGGGAACTCTCGGCGCGCTAAAATCGCTGTTTAGCGTTGCAGAATGACGGGCCGCCGGGGAAGCTGGCGGCGCCATGAAAATCCTCGCGTTCGACAGCTCCGGAGGCGGCTGCTCGGCAGCGGTGCTGAGCGGCGGGCGCCTGCTCGCCGAGGAGAGCGCGCCCATGTTGCGCGGGCAGGCCGAGCACCTCGTGCCCATGATCGCCCGCGCGATGGCCGCCGCCGGCCTCAGCTTCGGCGAGCTCGACCTGATCGCGGTGACGCTGGGGCCCGGCGCCTTCACGGGTGTGCGCATCGGGATCGCCACCGCGCAGGGACTGGCGCTCGCGACCGGATTGCCGGCGCTCGGCCTCAGCAGCTTCGAGGCCGTGGCGGCGGCGCTGCCCCAGGCGCTCATCGAGGGCCGGTCCTTGCTGGTGGCGATCGAGAGCCGGCGCGAGGAGCTTTATCTCCGGGCTTTCGACCATAGGCGTGCGCCGCTCGGCGAGGGCGCGCTCGTGCCGGCCGAGCGTTGGCGCGAGATCGCGCCGCCGGGGCCGCTGGTGCTGGCGGGCGATGGTGCCGGGCGGCTCGCCGCGGCGCTCGGGCGGCCGGATCTCGTGACCGCTCCTGGGCCTCAAACCGTCGATGCCGCCGCCCTCGCGCGGCTCGCGGCGGAGCGCTGGCGGGCCGGGTTCCGCACGGAGCGCCTGGAGCCGTGCTATCTCCACGCGCCCGACGTGACGCTGCCCAAGGGGTCGATGCGGTGACGCGCTGGCGCATCGTGCGGGTAACGCCCGAGGCGCTCGATCGCGCGGCCGAGCTGCATGCGCTCTGCTTTCCCGGCGAATCCTGGAGCCGCGCGGACTTCGAGGGGATCCTCAAGATCGCCGGCGCGAGCGGGCGCTGGGCGATCGATCCCGCCGATCCCGACCAGCAGCCGCAGGGATTCCTGTTCGACATGCTGCTGGGCCGGGCGGGCGAGATCGTGACGCTGGGCGTGGCGCCGGGCGCGCGCCGGCGCGGCGCGGGGCGCGCGCTCCTCGAGGACTTGCTCGCCCGGGCCCGCGCGCTCGGCGTCGCAAGCCTCACCCTCGAGGTCGCCGAGGACAATGCCGGGGCTCTGGCGCTCTACGCCAAGCTCGGTTTCGAGCACGCCGGCACTCGCCGCGGCTATTACCGCCGCCCGGACGCCAGCCTGATGGACGCCCGGTTGCTTCGGCGGACCTTGCTGCCCTGATCGGGCGCCCGGCCCGATCATCCCGCCATCCCGCCGCTCAGGGCTCAGTTTGATTTTGCGGCAACTGTTGCTATCTCTACTGGCAATCGAGACGCACAATGTTGTCATGGACAAGCTCATTGCTTTGCCAATGCCAAAAAACTATATCGATGTCTGAAATTCGAAGGAAACCCGGAATGTCCGATACCGCGAACACTAAAGAACTCCTGACCTTGACCACCGAAATCGTAGCCGCTCACGTCTCGAAGAACTCCGTCGCGGCGGCGGATCTGCCTCAACTGATCAGCCAAGTCTATCAATCGCTGGCGAATGTCGGCAAAGGCCAGACCCAGACGACCGAGCGTCCCGACCCCGCGGTTCCCGTGAAGAAGTCGGTCCACCCCGACTATCTCGTCTGCCTGGAGGACGGCAAGAAGCTCAAGATGCTGAAGCGGCATCTCAAGACCGCCTACAACATGACGCCCGAGCAATATCGCGACCGCTGGAACCTGGCGCCCGATTACCCCATGGTGGCGCCCAATTACGCCCGCCAGCGCTCTCGCCTCGCCAAAGAGATCGGGCTCGGCACCAGGGGCAGAAAATCGAGTGCTGCCTGATACTTAGCGTGTCGGAACGGCGTCATAGGACGGTCAGGACAGTTCGGATATACTGCATCGACCGGGGCTTTCGACTCGGTGTCGCGGGATGGTGGCCATCAGCGGCGGAACCGGGTCGCCCGCAGAGCGGTTCTAAGGTCCCGGTGTGCGCCGCCCATCGCCTCGCGGGCGCGCCGTCGTGGTTGCTAGGGAGGCGGGATCGACCGGAATGCCATCGCGCCTGGAACGGCTGTGTCACGACAAGGGCCTCAAGATGACGGAGCAGCGGCGCATCATCGCGCGCGTGCTGTCCGACTCCTCCGACCACCCCGATGTCGAGAGCGTGCACCGCCGGGCCGTCGAGATCGACCCGCGCATCAGCATCGCCACGGTCTATCGTACCGTGCGGCTATTCGAGGAGGCGAACATCCTGGCGCGCCATGATTTCGGCGACGGCCGGTCGCGCTACGAGGAGATGCCCAGCGATCATCACGACCACCTGATCGATCTGCAGACGGGCCGCGTGATCGAGTTCAAGAACGAGGTGATCGAGCGCCTACAGCGGCAGGTCGCCGAGCAGCTGGGGTTTCGCCTGGTCGACCACCGCCTCGAACTCTACGCCGTCCCGCTCGAGACTAAGCCCGGGCGCAGCGCCGGAAAATGATTGTCCATGGAAGGCGCTCCCGCAGCGAATTTTGCCTGTCCGCGATTGGCTATGCGTCCGATTGAGCTCAGCTCCAGGGGGGAACTCATGAGCGACCTGCAGTTCGAGTCGGTGGTCACCACAGAACGAGTTCGCGCGCTCGACATCCGCTCGGGTACGCTCGCCGTACGCCTGGCGGAGGGGGCCAGCGAGATCGCCGCCTCGCAGCAGCTTCGCTATCGTGTCTTCTACGAGGAGATGGGCGCCGAGCCGACGCCGGACATGGCGCGCACGCGGCGCGACGTCGATCGCTTCGACGAGGTTGCCGATCACCTCTTGGTGATCGACCACGCCCGCGGGGCGGGCCCGCAGGCCGTGATCGGGACTTACCGCCTGATTCGCCGGAGCGCCGCCCAGCGCGTCGGGCGGTTCTACTCCGCCGAGGAGTACGACATCTCCACCATGGTGGCCTATCCCGGCGAGATCCTGGAGCTCGGCCGCTCCTGCGTCGATGTCTCCGCGCGCAACCGTCCGATCATGCAGCTGCTCTGGCGCGGCATCGCGGCCTACGTGTTCTATCATCAGATCGATGTGATGTTCGGCTGCGCGAGCCTGCCCGGGATCGATCCCGAGGCGCTGGCGGTACCGCTCAGCTATCTCTATTACCACCACCTGGCGCCGCCCGCCCTCAGACCCCGCGCGCTGGCATCGCGCTACGTCGACATGCGGCGGATCCCGACCAACGCGATCGATCCCGCCAAGGCGCTCGC
Source organism: Allostellaceae bacterium (assembly GCA_035569735.1). Lineage (GTDB taxonomy): Bacteria > Pseudomonadota > Alphaproteobacteria > ATCC43930 > CGMCC-115725 > DASZHJ01. The sequence continues at coordinate 16,604 of DATMMM010000460.1, forward strand.
GGAACTGCCGCCGCTCATCAAGGGCTACTTGCGCCTGGGCGGGTTCGTCGGCGACGGCGCCGTGATCGACCAGCAGTTCAACACCACCGACGTCTCGATCGTGGTGAAGACCGACCTGATAACCGACAAGTACTATCGGCATTACGAGCGGCAGACGCGGGAGGCGAGCGCGCTTTGATGCCGAGACTGTCGACCCCATGAGCGCGTTCTTCCTGCGGCTCCGGCGGCTCTTTCTCTACGTCTGCCTGACGGTGCCGCTGATGCCGGTCCAAGCGCTCCTGCTGCTCGTCGGCTCGCCGCTCGCGGAGCGCCTGCCCCGCGCCTATCACAAGCGCGCGAGCCGCATCCTCGGCTTCGACACCACGGTGATCGGCACGCCCTCGCCCTTGCGGCCGACGCTGTTCGTGGCCAATCACACTTCCTATGTCGACATCGAAATTCTGGGCGGCGTGATCGAGACCTCCTTCATCGCCAAGAGCGAGGTCAAGCGCTGGCCACTCTTCGGCTGGCTCGCGCGGCTGCAGCAGACGGTGTTCGTCGACCGCCGAGCGCATACGACGCACCAGCAGCGCGACGCGATCGTCGAGCGGCTCAAGGAAGGCGGCCGGCTGGTGCTCTTCCCCGAGGGCACCAGCAACGACGGCAGCCGCGTGTTGCCGTTCAAGAGCGCGCTCTTCGCCGCGGTGCACGGCGCCTCTTTCGAGCATCCGATCATGGTGCAGCCGGTCTCGATCGCCTATGTGACGCTCGACGGAATGCCGATCGGCCGCTTCTACCGGCCGTTCTTCGCGTGGTATGGCGACATGGACATGGCGTCTCATCTCTGGGCCATGGTGGGATTGGGCCGGGTCGGCGTCACCGTCGAGTTCCACGCGCCCCTCAGCATCGCAGCATTTCCCACGCGCAAGGCGCTCGCGGAACATTGCTGGCGGGTGGTCTCGGCGGGCGTCGCCTCGGCGATCTCGGGCCGGCCGCAGCCGATCGAGGCGACCGGAGCGGTGCTGTCGCCGCCTCAGCAGGAGTCCGCGCCCGCCGCCGCCCGAGCCGCCGCCGGCAACTGATCCCATCATGACCCCTGCCAAGAAGCTCTACATCAAGACCTACGGTTGCCAGATGAACGTCTACGACTCCGCGCGCATGGCGGACGTGCTGGCGCCCCTCGGTTACGCTCCCGTGGAGAGCGCGCGCGAGGCCGATATGGTGATCCTCAACACCTGCCATATCCGCGAGAAGGCGGCGGAGAAGGTGTTCTCCGAGCTCGGGCGGCTGAAGCCACTCAAGGAAGCGGCGCGGCGGCGCGGCGGCCGCATGATCCTCGCGGTTGCCGGCTGCGTTGCGCAAGCCGAGGGCGCGGAGATCCTGGCCCGCGCCCCTCATGTCGACATCGTCCTGGGGCCGCAGACGTATCACCGCCTGCCGGAGCTGGTGGCGACCGCGATGCGGCGGGCGGGCGGCGTCCTCGACACCGACTTCCCCGTCGAGAGCAAGTTCGACCACCTGCCCGGTGCCTCGGCGCCGCAGGGTGTCTCGAGCTTCCTCACGATCCAGGAGGGCTGCGACAAGTTCTGCACCTTCTGCGTCGTGCCTTATACGCGAGGCGCCGAGTTCTCGCGGCCGGCAGCCGAGGTGCTCGAGGAGGCGCGTGGCCAAGTCGCGGCCGGCGCGCGCGAGATCACGCTCCTCGGCCAGAACGTCAATGCCTACCACGGGGCGGCGCCCGGCGGCGGCGAGTGGGGCCTCGGCCGGCTGATTCGCGCGCTCGCCGAGGTCCCCGGCATTGCGCGCATCCGCTACACCACATCGCATCCCCGCGACGTCGATGACGAGCTCATCGAGGCGCATCGCGATGTGGCGGCGCTGATGCCCTTCCTGCACCTGCCGGTGCAGTCGGGCTCGGACCGCATTCTGGCCGCGATGAACCGGCGGCACACCGCGGCGGACTATCTGAGCACGCTCGAGCGTCTGCGCCGCGCGCGGCCCGAGATCGCCTTCTCGTCCGATTTCATCGTGGGCTATCCCGGCGAGAGCGAGCGCGATTTCGAGGCGACGCTGGCGGTGGTGCGCGCGGCGGGATTCGCACAGTCCTTCTCATTCAAATATAGCCCGCGGCCCGGCACGCCCGCGGCGGCGGAGCCGGACCAAGTCCCCGACAGTGTCAAATCCGAGCGCCTTCAGCGCCTGCAGGAGCTCCTGGAGTCGCAGCAACGCGCGTTCAACCGGAGCCAGGTGGGCCGGACGCTCGACGTGCTGCTGGAGCGGCCGGGCCGGCATCCGGGGCAGCTGGTCGGGCGCAGTCCCTACCTGCAGCCCGTGCATGTGCTGGCGCCGGCGCGGCTCGTGGGCGC
>DATMMM010000461.1:0-2468 GCA_035569735.1 Allostellaceae bacterium
CGTATTGCGCGGCGAAGCGCGCCACGGCCTGCCAGCCCATGTCGGAGTGCTCGATGTCGGCCTGCTCGTGCAGCTCGAAGAAATCCAGCTGCTCGTTGCTGAGCCCGAAGAGCCTGCCCCAGCGCTGGCGCTCCAGGCCGAACCAGCCGTGCACGCGCAGCGCACCCGTGCCGTAGCCGGGGATGTTGATGCGCTCGGCGCAGGTGTTGGCGACGATGCCCTCGATCCAATGCCGGTTGCTCATCAGGCCCTCCCAGGCGGCCCAGGCGATCTGGGTCGAGGGCAGCGGCTCCGCCGCGCGGATCTCCTCGAGCGAGAGGCCGATGTGGGTGCCGAGTTCCTCCAGGATCTCCCAATGCGCCTTGCCGTGGCCGTGCTCGTGATCGGCGATCACCTCCTCGGCGCAGGCGCGGATGATGTTGAGCCGCGTCTCCCAATCCGTGCAATTGGTGGCGACGCGCAGCTTGAGGACGGAGTTGCGCTGGCGCGTGTTGAGCCGATGCTGGCGCACGAAGCTGCGCGCGCGGCCCGGCGTCATCGGTTCCTGGAAGTAGCGCACGCGCCGGCAGAACGCGTCGACCACCGCGTCGAGCCGCTGCAACACCGGGCTATCCGTCATGGCCGCTCTCCCTGCTGCTGAAACAATTCCTTGAGCCGGCCGACCAGGCGCTGATGGCGCTGGGCGCCGAGCTCGCCCACGGACGCGCCGACGCCGAGGTAGCGCTCGGCGACGGCGGGATCGGCGAGCAGCGCCTTGCCCGAGCCCTCGAGCGCGACGCGGCCCTTCTCGATGACCGAGCCGCGGTCGGCAATGGCGAGGCTGAGCCGCGCGTTCTGCTCTGACAGCAGGATCGCCAGGCCTTGCCCGCGCAAGCGCTCGATCAGCCGGAAGATCTCGGCGACCAGCACCGGCGCCAGGCCCAGCGAGGGCTCGTCCAGCAGGAGGATGCGCGGCTCCGACATGAGGCCGCGGGCGATCGCCAGCATCTGCTGCTGCCCGCCGGAGAGATTGCCGGCGGGCTCCTCGAGCCGCTGGAGCAGCGCCGGCATGGGCGCCAGCACCCGATCGATGCGGCGCTGGAGCTCCTCCGCCGAGAGCGCGCGGAGCCGGGTGTAGGCGCCCATGCGGAGATTATCGGCGACGGTGAGGCCGGCGAAGACCTGGCGGCCTTCGGGAACATGCGCGATGCCCGCGAGCACGCGAGCGCGGGTGCCGAGCCGGTCGATGCGCCGGCCGTCCAACAGGATCTCGCCCGCGTGCAGGCTCAGCACACCGGAGATCGCCTTCACCAGCGTCGATTTGCCGGCACCGTTGGCGCCCACCAGCGCCAGCACCTCGCCGCGCGCCAAGGCGAGGCTCACCTCGTGCACGACGGTCTGCCGGCCGTAGCCCGTGCTGACGGATCTGAGCTCGAGCATCAGTGGGCGCCCTCGGCTTGGCCGATATAGGCCTCGATCACGCGGGGATTGCGCTGGATCTCCAAGGGCGCGCCGCGCGCCACGATGGCGCCGGCGTCGAGCACGATCACCTCGTCGGCCACGCCCATCACCAGGGACATGTTGTGCTCGACCACCAGCAGCGTGACGCCGCTGTCGCGCACCGCCCTGAGGAGAAGCGCGAGCTCCGCGGTCTCGCCGTCGTTGAGGCCGGCGGCGGGCTCGTCGAGCAGCAGCAGGCGCGGCTTCGCCATCAAGGCGCGCACCACCTCCAGCAGCTTCTGCGCGCCCATGGGCAAGTCCGTCGCGGCGGTGTCCCTGAATTGCGCGAGACCCACGAGCTCCAGCAGAGCCTCCGCTTGCGCCTGGAGCGCCCGCTCCTCCTCTCGCGCGCGGCTGAGCCACAGCATCTGCTGCCAGGCGCCCGCGCGCACGTGGCGGTGCGCGCCCGCGAGCACGTTCTCGAAGGCGGTCATGCCGGGAAAGACCCGCGCGGTCTGGAAGGTGCGGACCACGCCAGAGGCCGCGATGCGCCAATCGCCGGCGTCCGCCATGGCGGCGCCGAACAGCCACACCTCGCCGGCGTCGGCGCGGTAGAGGTTCGTGATCAGGTTGAAGAGCGTCGTCTTGCCGGAGCCATTCGGCCCGATGAGCGCGCTCAAGCCGCCGGCGGGAACCTCGAAAGAGACGTTGTCGACGGCGCGGAGACCGCCGAAGGCCTTGGTGAGGCCCTTCACCTCGAGGGCGAGCGTGCTCATGACCGCGCCTCGAGCCCGGAGGCCAGAGCGGGTGCGCGCCGCTCGTGGAGGCGAGCTGCCAGCCGCGCGAGGCCGCCGAACATGCCCTCCGGCAGGAAGCTGAAGGCGAGCACCAGCAGCAGACCCTCGGCGAGGATCTTGTAGAGCGCCAGCGACTGCACCAGCGTCGGCAGCAGCGTGAGCAAGGCAACGCCCAGCAGCGGTCCCACCAGCGTGCCCTCGCCGCCGATCACCAGCATGGTGATCATCTCGAAGGAGCGCTGCGTCCCCACC
>DATMMM010000462.1:0-3791 GCA_035569735.1 Allostellaceae bacterium
TGCTTTATGGCTATCGCGTCCACGGACCCTACCAGCCCGAACGCGGGCACCGGTTCAACTCGAACAAGCTGGTACTCGATCCCTACGCTCGCGCCCTCTACGGCTCGCTCAAATGGAACGATGCGCATTTCGGCTATCGCACCGGCTCGCCACGCGCCGATCTCTCCTTCGACCGCCGGGACAACGCCCGCGGCATGCCGAAATGCCGTGTCGTCGAGACCGAGTTCAGCTGGGGCGACGACCGTCATCCGCGCCGTCCCTGGGACGAGACGGTGATCTACGAGATGAACTTGCGCGGCTTCACGATGGCCCACCCGGCCGTGCCCCACCAGCTGCGCGGCACCGCCGCGGGCATGAGCAGTCCGGAGATCATCGAGTACCTCCGCGCGCTCGGCATCACCGCGGTCGAGCTGCTGCCCGTGCACGCCTTCATCGATGATCGCCGGCTGGTGGAGCACGGCCTGATGAATTATTGGGGCTACAACTCGATCGGATTCTTCGCACCGCAGCAGCGTTACCTCGCGAGCGGACTGATCTCCGAGTTCCAGGTCCTGGTGCGCCGGCTCCACGACGCCGGCATCGAGGTGATTCTGGACGTGGTTTACAACCATACCGGCGAGGGAAATCAGCTCGGCCCCACCCTGTGTTTCCGCGGCATCGACAACGCGTCCTATTACCGGCTGCAGCCCGACAACCCGCGCCATTACATCGACGACACCGGCACCGGCAACAGCCTCAACCTGCAGCATCCTCGCGTGCTTCAGATGGTGATGGACAGTCTCCGCTATTGGGTGGAGGTGATGCATGTCGACGGTTTTCGTTTCGATCTCGCCACCACGCTCGCCCGGACCGCGTCCGGCTTCGATCCCGCGAGCCCCTTTCTGGCGGCGGTGCGCCAGGATCCGCTGCTCGCCCGCGTCAAGCTGATCGCGGAGCCGTGGGACGTCGGCCCCGGGGGTTACCAGCTCGGCAATTTCGGTCCCGGCTGGGCCGAATGGAACGATCGCTACCGGGACACGGTGCGCCGGTTCTGGCGCGGCGATGCCGGCGTCCTGCAGGAGCTGGCGGCGCGCCTCTCCGGCTCCGCCGATCTCTTCGACCGGCAATATCGCCGTCCCTGGGCCAGCGTCAACTTCGTGGCCGCGCATGACGGCTTCACGCTGCGCGACCTCGTCTCCTACGAGCACAAGCACAACGAGGCCAATCTCGAGGAGAACCGCGACGGGCACGACGCCAATTACAGCGCCAATTACGGGGTCGAGGGACCCGCCGACGACGCCGCGATCCGGGCGATCCGGCGCCGCCAGCACCGCAATCTGCTCGCGACCCCGCTGCTGTCGCAGGGCACGCCGATGCTGCTGGGCGGCGACGAGCTCGGCCGCTCGCAGGGCGGCAACAACAACGCCTACTGCCAGGATAACCCGGTAAGCTGGATCGACTGGACCGCCATCGACGATCCCGATCGGGACGACGTGGCGTTCGTGCAGGAGCTGCTCGAGCTCCGCCGCCGGCACGCGATTTTGCGCTGGCCGTTCTTCCTGCACGCCCGCATGAGCAAGGACGGTGTCAAGGACATCACTTGGCTCGGGCCCGACAGCCGCGAGAAGACAATCGAACAGTGGCAAGATCCGGCGCAACGGGTGCTGGGGCTCATGCTCAACAGCGAGCCGCGGGAGCTCGAGAGCGGCAACGGCGGCACCATCCCGGGCGAGATCATTTTGCTCATCTTCAATGCTCAAGCCGACCCGATCACCTTTGTGCTCCCGACGCTGCCGAGATCGGGTGTCTGGGTCTCTCTGCTCGACACGGCTGTCACCGAAGGTCCCGCACCGCCGCCCGTGCCGGGCGGGGAGGGGCGTCGGATCGAGGGGCGATCCGTGGTCGTCTGCCAGTTCGAGAATTCGCACCCTCAACCGAACTCGGGTTCGTGATGCAGGACCGTTTCGCGCATGAGATGCCGTTCGGAGCGGCCGTGCTGCCGGAAGGGGGCGTGCGGTTCCGGCTCTGGGCGCCCGCGCAGGAGCGGGTTCGGCTCCTCTTGGGCGAGCCGGGCGCCGCAATAGAAATGGGCCGCGGTGCCGGCGGATGGTTCGAACACACGGCTGCCGAGGCGGCGCCGGGAACTCTCTACCGGTTCGGATTGGCAAACGGCATGGCGGTTCCCGACCCCGCCTCGCGCGCGCAGGCGCGCGATGTCCATGGGCCCAGCGTGGTCGTGGCGCCGCGGTCCTACCGCTGGAAGCGTCCGGAATGGCGCGGGCGACCGTGGCGGGAGACGGTGCTCTATGAGGCGCATACGGGCTGCTTCACGCCGGAAGGCAGCTTCGAGGGCGCGCGGCGCAAGCTCGACCATCTCGCCGCGCTCGGCGTGACCGCGCTCGAGCTGATGCCCATCGCGGAGTTCGAGGGCGAGCGGAATTGGGGCTACGACGGCGTCCTTCAGTTCGCGCCGCACCGCTCCTATGGCGCGCCGGACGATCTCAAGCGGCTCATCGACGAAGCCCACGAGCGCGAGCTCATGGTGTTCCTCGACGTGGTCTACAATCATTTCGGTCCGAGCGGGAATTACCTGCACCTCTACGCCCCCCACTTCTTCACGGAGCGTCACCACACGCCCTGGGGCGCCGGGATCAATTTCGACGGGCCGGAGAGCCGGCCGGTGCGGGATTTTTTTGTTCACAACGCGCTCTACTGGCTCGAGGAGTATCGCTTCGACGGGCTTCGGCTGGACGCCGTGCATGCGATCGCCGACGACCGGCGCCCCGACATCCTGACCGAGCTTGGCGAGACCGTGCGCGCGCGCCTCGGGCCAGACCGGCACGTGCACCTCGTGCTCGAGAACGACGCCAACGCGAGCAGCCGGCTCCGGCAGGACCGGCGCGCGCGGGCCCCCGGATATGATGCCCAGTGGAATGACGACATGCATCATGCCGCGCACGTGCTCCTGACGGGCGAAGCGCACGGCTACTATGCCGATTACGTCGACGATCCCGCCGCCAAGCTGGCGCGCGCGCTCGCCGAGGGTTTCGCCTATCAGGGCGAAAGATCCCGGCACCGGGACGACGCGCCGCGCGGTGAGCCGAGCGCCGCGCTGCCGACCATCGCCTTCGTGGATTTCCTGCAGAACCACGATCAGATCGGCAACCGCGCCTTCGGCGAGCGCCTCGCCTCTCTCGTTTCGGAGGAGGCGGTGACGGCGGCCACCGCCGTATTGCTGCTGTCGCCGCACATCCCCATGTTATTCATGGGCGAGGAATGGGGCACGCGGACCCCGTTCCAGTTCTTCTGCGATTTCCGCGGCGATCTCGCGGCGGCCGTGCGCGACGGACGGCGCCGCGAGTTCGCGCGGTTTCCCGAGTTTCAGGATCCGGCGACCCGCGACCGGATCCCCGATCCGAACTCGCCGGCGACCTACGAGAGGTCGCGGCTCGATTGGCGCGAGCTGGACCGCGACACGGCGCGTCGCTGGCTGGAGCGCGCGCGGTCTCTGCTGGCGACCAGAGCGCGCGAGATCGTGCCGCGGGTAGGCAATTCTACGGGCGAAGCGGCCCGCTACGAGGTGAGGGACGGGCGGGCGTTTCGCGTGACGTGGCGCCTCGATGACGGCGCTGAGCTCTCGGTCGTCGCCAATCTGTCGGAGCGCCCGATCGGGGAGCTCCACTGGGCGGTCCGCGGGCGCGTGATCTGGCGGGAGCCCGCAGGCCTCGCCATGGACCAGACCGTTAGCGATCTTCCACCCTGGAGCGTCGCATGGAGCCTGGCGCCTCCGAGCGGCGGTCCGTGAGCACGGC
>DATMMM010000463.1:0-6323 GCA_035569735.1 Allostellaceae bacterium
CGGATGCCGACGATCCGGTCGGCATAGGCATAGGCGAGCTCGATCTGATGCAGGACGCAGAGCACGGCGAGATTGCCCTCGACCGCGAGCCGGCGCAGCAGGCGCATGATCTCCTCCGCGGCCTCGGGATCGAGGCTCGCCACCGGCTCGTCCGCGAGCAGCACGCGCGGGCGCTGCGCCAGCGCGCGGGCGATGGAGACGCGTTGGGCCTGGCCGCCGGAGAGCGTGCCCGCGCGCTGCCCCGCGAGTTCGGCGAGGCCGACCTCGCCAAGGCAGCGATGGGCGGCCACGAGTTCCTGTTGCGGAAAGCCGCCGAGGTCGGTGCGCCACGACTGATGCCGGCCGAGCGAGCCCGTGGCGACGTTCGCGAGCACGCTCCGGCGCTTCACCAAGGCCGCCTGCTGCGAGATCATCGCGAGCTCCAGGCGCGCGCGGCGCAGCTTCTCGCCCTCGAGCCGGGTGAGCTCGGTCTCGCTCACCCAGACCTCGCCGGCGGTCGGTTTCAGCGTGCGCACCAGGCAGCGCAGCAGCGTGGTCTTGCCGCTGCCGTTGCCGCCCAGCACGATCACGAGCTCGCCGGCCCTCACGCCGAGATCCAGATCGGCGAGCGCAAGCTTGCCGTTCGGATACCGCAGCGAGAGCCGGCGAACGCTCAGCATGGACGCGCGATCAGCTCAGCTTCTCGAGATCGATGTTGAGCGTCTTCACGAGATCGCGGATCAGGTCGTAGGCTTGGTCGGTCTGCGGCACCAAGCGCGCGCCGCCGAGCCCCATGATCTTGCGGTCGGCTTCGGGCAGACTGGAGAGATCCAGACTCTGCACGACCGCGATCAGGCGCTTCTTGAACCCGTCCGGCAGGCCGCTGTAGACCGCGATGGGGTCGTTCGGGATCGGATCCGACTTCCAGAGGAAGGCCACGTCGCCGTCCTGGTAGTGGCCGCGCTGCTTCGCCGATTCCAGCTGCGAGCTGTTGAGCTCGCCGGCCTCGACCTTCTTGTTGTAGAGCGCCTCGAAGGCGGCGGTGTGGCTGCCGGCATAGCTGGCCGTCAGGTCCTTGTCGGGATCGAGCCCGGCCTTGCGCATGGCGTAGGCCGGGAACAAATGGCCGGAGGTCGAGGCGGGATCGGAGAAGGCGAAGGTATGGCCTTTGAGCTCCGCCACCGATTTGAGGGACGAGCCCTTCGGCACGACGATGCTCGCCCAGTAGGTGTCGGGCTTGCCCTCGGCATTGCTGAAGGCCGCCACCGCCTCGGCCTTCGCGACCTGGTGCGCCAGCACGTAGCCGAGCGGACCGAACTCGCCCATCTCGAGCTTGCCGGCCCGCATCGCCTCGATCTCGGCGTTGTAGGACGTGGTGACGAACACCTTGACGTCGCAGCCGAGCTTGTCGGAGAGCACCTTGGCGATGTGGTCGTAGATCGGCACCAGCTTCGCCGAGGTGTCGTAGGGCTCGACGCCGAACCGGACCTCGCCGCCATTGGGGCAATCGGCGGCATTCGCCGCCATCGCCGCCGGCGCCATCGCCAGCATGGACGCAACGCCCGCCGTCGCGGATACCCAGCGCAGGCTCTTCCTCATCTTCTCCTCCTCAGGATTTTTGGAAATGAGCGCCCCGCCCTTCCCTCGAGCTCGGCGGGTGCGCGCGGTCGCATGCTAGGCGCATGCTGATGGCGGACCTGTTGCAGATCGATGACAGTTCCGTTTCGCCGCGCGCCCTGCGGCGAAGCCGCAAAAGAACTCAGGCTTTAGCGCTGAGGTCGCAGAGGGTGCGCGGAGGGCGCAGGGGAACTGACGAACCACCGCGTCCTCTGCGCATCCACCGCGTCCTCGGCGCTAAGACTTTGTTGATTGCGGCTTCGCCGCAAGAAACCGCCAGCTCGCGGGATGCCCTAAGGCCGGCGCAAGGGCGCGGCGAGGTAGCAGCCGAATTCCTTGACGAAATCGACGGAGACCCGGGCGTGGACGCGGCCCTGGCGGTCGAGGAACGACGCGCGGTCGTCGTAAGGCACGACCGCGCCATGCCAGATGTTCGGATGGATATAGAGTCCGCGGCTGCCGTCGCACCAGAAGCTGGCGAACCGCTCCGGGCTCACATCGTCGCCCGGGAGCGCCAGCGGCACCAGGAAGGGCGTGCCGCTCAGGGGATAGAAGAGCTGGCCGCCGTCGGGGTGATAATTCGCGCGCCAGATAAGCGCGCGCTCGCGCGGCTTCGCCTCACCGCTCGTCGCCGCTTGCTCCGGCCACGTGCTCCAGCCGAAGAGATAGCTGTCGCCCACCGCGTTGTTGCGGGCGTAGAGCGTCTCGCCGCGCCACTCGAATTGGAACAGCCCTTCGGCAACGCCGCCCTGGTCGCCGGAATTCGCATCCACGGGACGCCAGCCCTGCGCGGGCCAGCGCACGATCTCGATGGGAAAGGCCTTGGGATCGTCAACGAGGCAGCCGTATCCCTTGAGGCTCTCCTCGCTCGCGGCGACGAGCGGCGTCTCATGCACCCGCCGCCCACCGGTCGTAGGCACATAAGCGATGTCGCCGAGATCGAGATCCATGGCTTCCGGTCCCTGCCCGGTCCGATGGAAATTCTAGGGTCGGCTTTGTGGCGCTGTTGTGACGGGCGTTCGCGCGGAGCCGCCGTGCCGCAATTTCCTTGAGCCTCGAGCCGGGCCTGTGCCACAAATGGATGTGTCGGGGCCAGGGGCGCGTATGGGTAAATCGAGGGGAATCCGGATCGGCGGGCCGCGCGCCGCCGCGCTCGGATTCGCGCTGATGGCTCTTCTCGCAGCGGGGGCGGAAGCGCAGAGCCCCTCACCCAGCACCACCGCCGCCTGTGCGGGCTCGCCGGTCGCGGCCCAGCGCGAGCAGGCCTGCGCCGCCCTGCTGAAGGGGGCCCTGCCGTCAAAGGATGCGGCGCTCACTCATTATTTCCACGGCTTCGCGCTGCGCGATCTCAAGCAGGATGATGCCGCCCTCGCGGAATTCAGCGAGGCCGGCAAGCTGGATCCCGACTTCTGGCAGGCCCAATGGGTTCGGGCGGAGCTGATGATGCAGCGCCGATACTACGAGAAGGCGGCGGCGGCGTGGGACCAGGTGATCGCGCGGAACCCGAGCCTCGCCGGTCTCTACCTGCGCCGCGGCGAGGCCCTCGACAGCGAGGGCCGCCGCGCGGAAGCGGTCGGCGATTTCACCAAGGCGATCGAGCTGGCGCGCCCGAAGGATCCGATCGCCGTGTTCTACGTGGACCGGGCGGCGAGCTACGAGGTCGACCGGCAATTCGAGAAAGCGCTTGCGGATTATGGCGAGGCGATCAACCGGGACGGCCACTTCGCGCGCGCCTATTTCGGCCGCGGACGGGTGGAATTTCTCCGCGGCGACATGGGGGCGGCTGGTGCGGATTTCACCAGGGCCCTCGAGGCAAATCCCGCCGATTACTATCCGCTGCTTTGGCTGTTCCTCGCGCAGTCGCACAGCGACGGCAGGGATGCCGCGGTCGAGCTGCGCCGCCGCGCCTCGCAGCTCGACCTCGCGAACTGGCCGGGTCCGATCATCCGCGTGCTCCTGGGCGAGCTCGCGCCCAAGCAGGTAGAGCCGCCGAGCCAACCGCAGGCCTGGACCGACGCCGAGCGGAAGGCCGGCAGCGCCTGCGAGCTCTCCTTCTATCTGGGCGAGCTGCGGCTCGTGAAAGGCGAGCGCGCCGTCGCCGTGGCTCTCTTCAAGACGTCGCTCGACAGCGGCATCCGCGAGTACATCGAATATGCCGCGGCCGCCTACGAGCTGGATCGGGCCGCGCAGTGAGGGAAACGCGAGTCTCCCTCGGGAAGACCTGGGCCATGCCGGGCAAGCGCTTAGGCCGGAATCGCTGGCTCGTCGCGGGCGCTCTGCTGTGCGCCTGCTGGCTCGGCCTCTCCGAGGCCGGTGCGGAGTCCGACGGCGCCGAGAGGGGATCCACGACGACGAGCAGCGCTCTGCCGGCACCGAGCGTTTCCGAGCTGCCGGCAACGACGCCGGCCGTGCGCGCGGAGCTCGAGCTCGCCCGCAGACTCATGAGCGGAAAGGGCGTCGCCCTCGACGTCGTGGCGGGCGCCGCGCTCGCCGAGCGCATCGCCGAGAGCGGCAACGCCGCGGCGCAAATGATCCTCTCCAGCTATTACCTCGTCGGGCTCGGCGTCGAGCAGAAGTCCGACGTCGCCGCCGGCTGGATGCAGAAGGCCGCCGACCAGAACGTGCCGCAGGCGCAGGCGCAACTGGCGTTCTTCTATATCGCGGCATCGGCGTGAAAACCGATTATGCCCGCGCGCTGCGCCTCGCGCGGACGGTGGCCGACCGTGGCGTCGCCGACGGCGAGGATGCGCTCGGCTACCTCTACGCGAGCGGCCTCGGCGTTTCCGCCGACGGATCGGAGGCGCGCAAATGGCTGATGCGCGCGGCGGACCGGAAATTCGAGCCTGCGATGTACCACCTCGGCGAGGCCTACCGCGACGGCAAGGCGTTTCCCGCCGACAAGGTGCTGGCCTTCGCGTGGTTCAGCATCGCGGCGGCGAACGCGCGCTCGCCGGCCGAGCGGGACAACGCCGCGCGGGCGCGCGACGATCTCGTGGAGACGGCGTTGCCCGACGACCTCGCGACCGGACGGCAGCTCGCAGCGAGCTGGAAGCCCGGCACCGACCTCGCGGCGAGCCGCGCCTCCGCCGCCCAGCCGAGAGCGGCGGGCGCGGCGGGAGCGCCGGCGATTACGGACAATCTGATCGTCTCGGGCGCCGCGCCCACGCTCCCCTTCGACGAGGCGCCGGCCCGCCCGGTGGATTTGCCATTGGTCTTGAAGCTGCGCACCCAGGAGTTCGACGTGCAGCCGGACGGCACCTATACCCTGACCGTGCACTCGGAGACCGAGGTCAAGAACGAGGCCGGCGTGAAGCCGGCCGGCGAGATCCCGATTCCCTTCAGCGAGGAATTGCAAAAAGTCGACGTCCTCGAGGCCTACACGCTGAAGCGGGACGGGCGCAAGCTCCCGGTCGATCCGTCGGCCATTCACACGCAGCTGCGGCCGGGCGCGCCCACCCAGCCGATGTTCGACGACCAGCGGCAGAAGGTGGTGATCTTCCCCGATGTCGAGATCGGCGACACCACGCTGCTCACGGTGCGCATCACGGCCAAGCCTTTGATCCCCGGCCTCTTCAGCGTCACCTATCCGTTCAACCGGACCGTGCTGCAAAACGACACGCGCCTGACCATCCGCGCGCCCAAGTCGCTGGCGCTCCTCACGGAGACCCACGACGTCAAGTTCGAGCAGCGCACCGAGGGCGACAAGGCGATCTATGAATGGCGCTTCGCGAACCCCAGTCCGATCCCGGAGAACGTCACCGCGCTCGATGCGCGGGATCGCTGGCCGCGCCTCCTCGCCTCGAGCTTCCGCAGTTACGACCAGCTCGCCAGCGCCTATTGGGCGCTGGCGCAGCCCAAGATCGCCGTCACGCCCGCGATCCAGAAGATGGCCGACGAGATCACCGCCGGCGTCTCCGACAGGCGCAAGCAGGCGGAGCTGATTTATTATTGGGTGAGCCGGCACATCCGCTACGTCGCACTCGAGTTCGGCGTCGGCGCCGTGGTGCCGCACGAGGCGAAGTCGGTGCTGGCCAACGGCTACGGCGACTGCAAGGACCACACCGTGCTGTTCGCGGCGCTGCTGAAAGCCAAGGGGATCGCCAGCACCATCGTGCTGATCAATCTCGGCTACAGCTATTCGCTGGGCACCCCGCCCGCGATCGGCGCGCTCAATCACGCGATAACCTGGCTGCCGGATTTCGAGATCTACGCGGACACCACCAACGGCGCCGCGCCCTTCGGCACCCTGCCGTTCCAGGAATACGGCAAGCCCGTCGTGCACGCGACGGCGAGCGGACCGGCGCTCCGCCGGACGCCCGTGCTGGCCCAGAACCTCGCCACCAGCACGATCAAGACCACGGCGCATCTCGATGCCCAGGGCAGGATCACCGGGGACAGCGAGACGAGCGCCACCGGGCCGCTCGGGGTCGAGTTGCGCCACGCGGCGCTCGGCATTCAATCGACCGGCGCGGAGCACGCGGCGATCCTTTGGCTGCGCGCGAAAGGCTTCGAGGGCACCGGCAGGTTCGAGTTCGACTCGCCCAGCGATCCCGCGCCGAGCTATCGCATCACCGGGCACTTCCGGACCGAGCCGCGCATGGAGTTGCTGTCGGGGAGCGGCTTTTTTCTGCCGGTCGGCCTCGCCGTCGGGAACCTGCCGGGCGATTACCTGATGGGAATGCTGGCGTTCCGAGACGTTCGCGGCCTCGAGCCCACGCCTTGCTTCA
>DATMMM010000464.1:0-8164 GCA_035569735.1 Allostellaceae bacterium
CGGCGCGATAGGCGCCGAATTTGTGGCCGTCGGACGCCGTGAGCTCGATCATCTTTCCCATGGGGCTCCTCCTCGTTGTGGGGGTGGCGGGATCATAAGGCCGAGGCTTCGGAGGACAAGGCGCGAATTCGTGATGTCCGATTTGAGCGCACGAACCGGATAGCGGGGCGACGCGCGCTCCCTTAGACCACGGGGTCAAGACCGATCATGGAGAATCCCGATGAGCTTTCGCATCCTCGGCCTGCCAGCCGACCAGTTTGCCCCTTTGTTCGCGCTCTCCGACGAGGAGCTCGCGGCGCGGAATGCGGTGCGCCGCATCGCCGATCCGCGCAAGCCCGGCTACCCCTGCCGCGTGAGCCTCACGGACTCGGAGCCCGGCGACGAGCTCCTGCTGGTCAACTACGAGCATCATGCGGTCGCCTCGCCCTACCGCATGCGCTTTGCGATCTATGTGCGCAAGGGCGAGCAGACCTATGACACGGTGGACGAGGTCCCCGAGCAGCTGCGCCTGCGCAAGCTCGCGGTGCGCGCCTGGGATGCCGACGCGATGATGCTCGGCGCGGAGCTCGTCGACGGCCGAGAGCTGGAATCCGCCATCGACCGGCTCTTCACCAACTCCAAGGCGGCCTACCTGCACGTCCACTTTGCCGCGGCCGGCTGCTACGCCGCCAGGGTCGAGCGCGCGTGAGGCGAGGCTGGCAGCCGCTCACGCCGTGAGGGCGGCGGCTTTGCCGGCGGAGGTGCCGGCGATCTTGCCGAAGACGGAGCCTGACATGAGCCCGGTGCCGCCGGGGTAATTGAAATAGAACAAGCCGCCGACCAGCTCGCCCGCGGCGTAGAGGCCGCGGATCGGCTCGCCCTCGGTGTCGATCACCCGCGCGTCGTTGTCGATCTTGAGGCCGCCGAAGGTGAAGGTGAGGCCGCAGGTGACCGCGTAGGCCTCGAAGGGCGGCTTATCGAGCGTGTTCGCCCAATTGGCGCGCGGCACCGAGAGCCCCTCCGCGCGCCGGCCATCCTTGATCGCGGGGTTGAAGGGGATGTCCTGGCGGACGGCGCGGTTGTACTCCGCGACCGTCTTCATGAACGCCGCGGCGTCGACGCCCTCGAGCTTGCCCGCGAGCTCCTCGAGCGTGTCGGCCTTCGCCTTGGTCACCTGGCGGATGCGGTATTCGTCGCGCAGGAGATGCACGACCTTGCTGTCGAACACCTGCCAGCAGAATTGGCTCGGCTGCTCCAGGATGGCGCGGCCATATTTGGCGTAGGTGTAGTTGCGGAAATCGGCGCCCTCATCGACGAAGCGCTCGCCGCGCGCGTTGATCATCAGGCCGAACGGGTAGGAGTGCTTCTGGAAATTGTCGCCGACCGCGAGGTCGCCGAACTCGGGCGCGTTGCGGTCCCAGGCGACCGCGTGGCAGCCCGACCAGTTGCCGTAAGGCATGGCGCCGATCTCCAGCGCCATGCGGATGCCGTCGCCGGTGTTGAAGCGCGTGCCGCGCACCTTCGCGAGGTCCCAGCCGGGTCCCAGATAGCGCGTGCGCCACTCCGCGTTCGACTCGAACCCGCCGCAGGCCAGCACAACCGCCTTCGCCTCGATGTCGAACTTGCGGTGGCCTTGGCGCACGCTGACGCCCCAGACGCCGCGCTCGTCGTGCAGCAAGGCCTGCGCGCGCGTGCCGTAGAGCACCTGGATGCCGTTCTTCTCGGCCGATTTGTGCAGCATCTCGATCAGGCCGGGACCGCCGCCATAGGCCTCGACGGTGAGGCCGCCCCAGAATTTCATCTTGCCGTCGACCTTGAAGGCCTGCCGGCCGTACATCGGCATGAACCGGATGCCCTTTTGGCGCAGCCAGAGCAGCGTATCGAAGCTCCGCGTGATCAGCAGCTCCGCCATGTCGGGATTGGCGCGGTCCTGCGTCACCCGCGCGAGGTCGTCGAAATACTGGTCCGAGGTGTAGACGCCGAAGTCGCTGTTGCGCTTCTCCTCCTCGGTTAGGTCCGGCATCAGCTTCAGGAGATCGTCGAGCCCGTTGTAAACGACGCGGATGGCGCCCGCGGTGAACCGGCTGTTACCACCGCGCTCCTCGAAAGGCGCGCGCTCCAGCACCACGACCTCGGCGCCCTGCTCGCGCGCGGCGAGCGCCGCCGTCAGCGCCGCGTTGCCGCCGCCCACCACCAGCACGTCGCACGCGAGTTCCGCCATTCCGAAACGCCTCTCGTTAAAGCTTCCGTCAGGCGCTTGTATACGGTCTGAAGCGCCGGGAAAACCCCGGAATCACGGCGGCGCCTCGCGCACCATCGAGCGCCATCAATCGCTCAAATCTTCGGCCCCGCCTCCGCGCGGATCCAGTCACGGAAGGCACGCACCCGCGCCAGCTCGCCGGCCGACCGCGGATAGACCAGGTAATAGGCGGCGCGCGACGGCACCCGCTTCGGAAACAGCCGGACCAGCCGGCCCGCGGCCAGATCGGCCGCCACCAGCGCGCCGCGCGCGAGCGCCACGCCGATCCCCTCGGCCGCCGCTTGAATGAGGAGAGTCTCATCGCTGTAGATCGGACCGCGGCTCGGCTCGGGCCAGTCGAGGCCCATGGCGCGGAACCAGGGTGTCCAGGGCTGGCGCTCGCTCCTGAGCAGCACCGCGCGCGCGAGCGCCTCCGGCCGCTTCGGCAGCGCGCCTGCGTTGAGCCGTGGGCTCGCGACGGGAAACACCTCCTCGTCGAGGAGCTTCTCCGTCACCAGCCCCGGCCAGCCTCCGCCGCCGATCCGGATCGCGAGATCGACGCCCTCGGGGCCGAACTCGGCAAGCGCCTGGGTCGCGCGGATATTGACGTCGATCTCGGGATGCGCCGCGTGAAAGCTCGCGAGCCGCGGGATCAGCCACAGCGAGGCGAAGGACGGCAGCACGCTGATGGTGAGCTCCTGCTGGTCGCGGCGCTGGGTCACCTCGGCGACCGCCGCGCCGAGATCGCCCAGGAGATCGCGCAGCCGCGAGGCGAAGCGCTGGCCCGCATCGGTGAGCAGCAACTTGCGCCCTTCGCGGCGAAAGAGCGGCGCGCCCAGGCTCGCCTCCAGCGCCTTCATCTGGTGGCTGATGGCGCCGTGGGTGAGGTGCAGCTCCTCGGCGGCGCGCGTGAAGTTGAGATGGCGCGCCGCCGCCTCGAAGGCGCGCAGCGCTGCCAGCGGCGGCAGGTGCCGGACCATCCCAAACTGTTAGCTCCGCTCACACTCGGCGTCAAAAGACTTCGTTTGGCGCGGGGCTGCCGGCGCATTACCTTCCCATGCAACGGTGAGCAGGTCTCACGCGGAGGGCGGCCACATGATCCGGCTCTACAATTTCCAGGACTCCGGCAATTCCTACAAGGTCCGGCTGCTGCTGACGCAGCTCCAGGTGCCATTCGAGCGAATCGATATCGATTTGCTCGCGGGCGAGACGGCTGAGCGGCACTTCCGCGCGCGCAACCCGCTGGGCCAGACGCCCTTCGTCGAGCTCGACGACGGCCGCGTGCTGGCGGAGTCGAACGCGATCCTCTGGTATCTCGCCGAGGGCACCCCGCTGCTGCCGGAGGACCGCTGGACACGCGCGCAGATCCTGCAATGGATGAATTTCGAGCAGTACCGAATCGAGCCGAATATCGGCACGCCGCGCTTCTGGATCACCATGCTCAAGCTCGGCGATGAGCGCCGCGCGCAGATCGCGGAGAAGCTCAAGTCTGGCCAATCCGCGCTCGCCATTCTGGAGGCGCAGCTCGCGCGCACGCCCTTCGTCGCGGGTGCGCGCTACACGATCGCGGACATCGCGCTCTTCGCCTACGCTCATGTGGCGGAGGAAGCGGGCTACGACCTTGCCCCCTACCCCGCGCTCCGGCAGTGGTTCGCGCGCGTTCGGGTCGAGCCGCGTCACGTACCCATCACCGCGGAGCTCGGACGGGTGATTCCCTGGCCCGAGGCGCGCCGCCCATGAGCCGCGCCTTCGCCCGCATCGCCTTCACCGATGCCGTGAAGGAGGCACAACGCCGCAACGGCGCGCGCGCGAACGGCGAGCGGCTCGAGTCGCATCCCGCCGCCCACGACGCGCTGACGCCGGAGCTCGCCCGCTTCATCGCCGAGCGCGACAGCTTCTTCATGGCGACCGCGAGCCGCGAGGGCTGGCCCTATGCGCAGCATCGGGGCGGCCCGCCGGGGTTCCTCAACGTGATCGACGAGCGCACGCTCGCCTTCGCGGATTTCTCGGGCAACCGGCAATACCTCAGCATCGGCAATCTCGCCGAGAACGACCGCGTGCATCTGTTCCTGATGGATTGGGCGCATGCGCGGCGCCTCAAGATCTGGGGCCGCGCCGAGGTAGTCGAGGACGCCGGGGTGATCGAGGCTCTGATGCCCAGGGACTACGACGCGCGGCCCGAGCGCGCAATCCGCATCCGTGTCGAGGCCTGGGACATGAACTGCAACCAGCACATCACGCAGCGCTTCTCCGAGCAAGAGCTGGCACCCGGCCTCGACGCGCTGGCCCGGCGCATCGCTCTGCTCGAGGCACGCTTGCGGGAGGCGGGGCTAGCGCTGCCCGACGCTGCCGCCGGCCCAAAGGATGGGCGCGGTTGACGTTTTCGCAGTCCAGGTTTTCCGCTATGGTGCGCGCCGCGCCGGAGCGCCGGCGCCCACGCGCTTGGAACCCTGCTTATGTTGAGATCCGTGCTGGCCCCCATCCACCCGGATGGGTGGCGCTTCATCGCGGCCGCCGTGCTGGCGGCCCTGCTGCTGTTCTGGCTGGGCGTCGCGCCCTTGGGCTGGCTCGCCCTGGCCGTGGCGGTCTGGATCACCTATTTCTTCCGCGATCCCTGGCGGGTGACGCCGAGCCGGGCGGGGCTGGTGGTAAGCGCCGCCGACGGCGTGGTGGTGGCGGCCGACCGCGTGCCGCCGCCCAAAGAGCTGGAGATGGGCGAGGCGCCCATGACGCGCATCTGCGTTTTCCTCAATGTCTTCGACGTGCATGTGAACCGCGTTCCGATGGGCGGCCGCGTCAAGAAGCTCGCCTATAGCAAGGGCCGCTTCCTCAACGCGAGCCTCGACAAGGCCTCGGAGGAGAACGAGCGCATGGCGATCCGCATCGCCTCGACGGAGGGGCCCGACGTGGCGGTGGTGCAGATCGCGGGCTTGATCGCGCGGCGCATCGTCTGCACTCTCAAGGAAGGCCAGGAAGTCGCCACCGGCGAGCGGCTCGGGCTCATCCGCTTCGGCAGCCGCACCGACGTCTACCTGCCGGCGGAGTGGGCGCCGCTGGTGGTCAAGGGCCAGCGCGTCATCGGCGGCGAGACCGTGATCGCCGACGCTGCCGCCCGCGAGCCGCAACGCGAAGGGAGACCGCACTGATGTTGAGACCACCCCGCATGCGCGTCCGAGTCCGGGTGCAGCCGATGCACTTCTCGTTCAACCGGATGATTCCGAACATCCTGACGCTGCTGGCGCTCTGCGCGGGCATGACCGGGATTCGCCTCGCGATCGTCGGCAAGTTCGAGGCCGCGGTCATCGCCATCATCGTCGCCGGCATCCTGGACGGGCTCGACGGCCGGATCGCGCGGCTCCTCAAGGGCACATCGACGTTCGGCGCGCAGCTCGATTCGCTCTCGGATTTCGTGAGCTTCGGCGTGGCGCCCGCGGTCATGCTCTATATCTGGACCATGGAGCAGTTCCACGGCTTCGGCTGGGCGGTGGTGCTGATCTTCGCGGTCTGCTGCGGCCTCAGGCTCGCGCGGTTCAACACCCAGCTCGGCCAGGAGCTGCCGCCCTACGCCCACAACTTCTTCACGGGCGTGCCGGCGCCCGCGGGTGCCGGCCTGGTGATGGTCCCGATGTTCGCCGCCTTCGAGTTCGGCGACACCTTCTTCCGCACGCCCACGCTCAATACGATCGTGATCCTGGCGGTGGCGTGCTTGATGGTGAGCCGCGTGCCCACCTTCGCGCTGAAGCGCTTCCACGTGCCGAGCGAATGGGTGCTGCCGACGCTGCTGGGCGTGGGCGCGCTCGCGGCCTTCCTCACGACGGAGCCCTGGGCGACGCTGCTCGTGGTTGGCGTGATCTATGTCGGCTCCTTCCCCTTCAGCATCCGCTACTACCGCAGACTGAAGCGCACGGCCGAGGAGATGCGCGCCGCCACGCTCCGCGTCGTCTCCGAGGCCGGCGCCCCGGTACCACCCGGTAAATAATTTCCTCGCCCGGCGCCCCCGATTGTTCAGGCCGCCTCTACGCCTCGAGCGTAGGACAGGTCATGAGATGGCTGGTGAGCGCCTCATCGAACCCCGGATTTGTAGAAAGGAAGCCATCGCGATCGCCCAACCCTTTGATATGCCTCAACCTTGGAGCAAATGGCTTTCGCAAAAAACCGTCAAAAACCATGTGCAACGCGCCAGAATCGCCGCAAATTCAGTAGGGAATGCCCCCTAAACCGCACGCGGCACCAGCTCGAACGCCTGCGCCAGCAGCTCGTAGGACCGCAGCCGCGGCGCGAAATCGTGGCAGATGGTGACGGCGACGATCTCCTCGACGCCGTAGCGCTGGCTGAGCTCGAGCATGCGCTCTTTCACCTGCTCGGGTGCGCCGATCACCATGCGGCGGCGGTTCATGGCGATCCGCAGCCGCTCCTCGCGGCTATAGGGGTGAGCCTCGGCCTCGGCGATCGAGGGCACGGGGCCGAGATAGCCCTGGTCGAGGCGCAGCCGCCAGAGGTCGCGGCTCTGCGCCAGGCGTTGCGCCTCCGCCTCGGTGTCCGCGCACAGCACGAAGAGGCCGATGTTGCCGAGCGGCGCCGTCAGACGCGCCGAGGGCCGGAACCGGTCGCGGTAGGCCGCCATCACCTCGAGGCCGCCCTGGTCGGTGATGAAATGCGCGAAGGAGAAGGCGCAACCGAGATAGGCCGCCACCAGCGCGCTCTGGTCGCTGGAGCCGAGCAGCCAGACGTCGGGCGCGGTCGCGGGCTCCGGCGTCACGCGGATGCGCGCGAAGGGATGATCCGGCGGCAAGCCGCCGCCGAGATAGCCCAGGAGGTCCTGCACCTGGCTCGGAAAATATTCGACGCCGGTGGCGCCCGGTCCCGCCTGGAGCGCGCGGGCGGTGAGCTGGTCGCTCCCGGGCGCGCGGCCGATGCCGAGATCGATGCGGCCGGGATAGAGCGTCTCCAGCACGCGGAATTGCTCCGCCACCTTGAGCGGACTGTAGTGGCTCAGCATCACGCCGCCAGAGCCCACGCGCATCGCCGAGGTCGCGGCCGCGACCCGCGCCACCATGATCTCCGGCGCGGCACCCGCGAGCCCCTCGGTCGCGTGATGCTCGGCGAGCCAATAGCGGTGATAGCCCCAGCGCTCCGCCGCCTGCGCCAGCGCAACGGTCTCGTTGAGCGCGTCCGCCGCCGTGCCGCCCGCGCGCACCGGCGATTGGTCGAGGACGGAGAGGATCATGCGTCCATGGCTCAACTGTGCTCGCGCGTCGCGGTGAAGCGGAGCTTGGGCCACTCCTTGATGGTGGTGTCGAGGTCCCACTTGTTGCGCGCGAGGTAGACCGGCACGCCGTCGTGGTCCTCGGCGGTGGTGGAGGGATTGCGGTCGAGGAAGCGCTTGAGCTCGAGCGGATCGTCGGCCGCGATCCAGCGCGCGGTGACGTAGGGCGCCTCCTCGATGCGCACGCCGAGCCCGTACTCGGCCTTGATGCGCGCCGCCAGCACGTCGAGCTGCAGCGGCCCCACCACGCCTACGATCCAGTCGCCGCCCGCCAGCGGCTTGAAGATCCGGGTGACGCCCTCCTCCGCAAGCTGCTCGAGCGCGCGCGCCAGATGCTTCGATTTCAGGGGATCGTCGAGCCGCACGCGGCGCAGGATCTCCGGCGCGAAATTCGGAATGCCGGTGACGCGGATCGCCTCGCCCTCGGTCAGCGTGTCGCCGATCCGGAGCGTGCCGTGATTGGGTATTCCGATGATGTCGCCGGGCCAGGCCTCCTCGGCGAGGTTGCGGTCGCGCGCCAGGAAGAACACGGGATTCTGGATCGCCATCATGCGGCCGCTGCGGCCGTGGCGCAGCTTCATGCCGCGCCGGAACCGGCCGGAGCAGAGGCGCAGGAAGGCGACGCGGTCGCGGTGCTGCGGATCGATGTTGGCCTGCACCTTGAAGACGAAACCGGTGAC